>JBHHWX010000596.1:0-3644 GCA_046756745.1 bacterium
AACCCTCGGCTATGTTGTCTAACCGCTTCGCGGTAATACGAACCTCGTACCAAACCTAATCTGACACACAAACGAAGTGAGAAATGTTCGTAAACTACTTAAAATTGCCTCGCCGGATCAACGAATAAACGTGTAGGTATACTTCAGCAAAAGCGCCCGCTTGTCGCTTATGGGCAGACGCGGTGCGTCGAGTTGATTGCGTTGAGTATTCAAGCCCTCATCGTAGACCAGCCACAGATCGTTGCCTTCGCTGAAATGGTAGCGCAGACGCGCGTTGATGTTCACCAAATCCGAGATGTTGCTGAATTGCAGAAAGGCGTTCAACGTCACGTGATTGTTCAGCGCAGTTTTGACTCGCAGACGGGCAATATGGGCGTCGAAACCTTGACCGCGATCGTTAAAACGCACCCGGTTGAACTCATAATTTATGCTTAACTCCAGGTGGCTCGACACGGTCCAACTGGGCTCTGCCTTAAGGGAGAATTTATAACCGTCGTAAAATTGGCCAAACTGAACCGTCGCATTCGGCCGGAGCAACAACCCGCGGGATGCGCGAAATTGAGCCTCAAATTCGTGAAACCAGTAAGCGCCGTTCGGAACCGTAACGCCATCCACTAACTCAAACGTATCCGGAACGGCTTCGTAACGGTGCCGCGTTTCGAAGCGAAAATTGGTTCCGGTTTTCAGTTCTAAAGCAAAGGTGGGATTAAGCGAGGCGGACTCGACGCTGCGGTCTTCATTCCTTAAAAAAACTTGTGACCGGTTTTCAATCGATACGCGGCGAAACCTGGATTCCTCGCCAAGAAACCACTGATATTGCAAGCTATTTCTGAGAAAAGTAAAATCTTGCCGGCGTTCAAAGCCGACCCCGGGGTTGAAATCTTTCCCGGACCAGGAAAAGGCCGCGTCGTAACTAAAACCTTGCTGCAGTCTTCGCTGCCAAGTTACAAATGCCCGGCCTGTGCGAAACAAATCAACGCCGCTTGTGTCGCTTTTATCAAAGGACTGCGCCCATTTCAGGGTCACGTATTCATCCCCCCAAACCCGGATAATGCCATCCACTCCGTAAGCAATATTGTAAGAGCCGTCTCTGTCAACACGGCTTGTTACCATGCCGCCAACGTTTGAATAAGCATTGAACATCTGCCGGCGCACGCGCAGGATGCCGAAGTTTTCGGCAGGCTTGGAACCGGCGTTGGCAGTTTGCATCTCAATGAGTCCCAGGTCCCATTTGCTGACTCGTCCCACCAGGCGCATGCCGCCGAGAATTCGCACCGGTTCACTATCAGCCAGACCAATCGTGCGGCTGTGAAACAAGCGGTTGGCGCGTCCGAATCCAAACTCAAACATGCCCGAACGTTCCTGGAAGAACTGGCGTTTCTCAGGAAAGAACAAGGAAAAACGCGTCAGGTTGAGCCGTTGGTCGTCCGCTTCCACCTGCGCAAAATCCGTATTGAGGGTTCCGTCGAGAGTGAGATTGTTGGTCAGATTATATTTTATGTCCAAGCCGAATTCGTTGGTGCGGTCACGATTTAGATGATAACCGGTTTCGGTTGGATTCAATTCCGAAACCTGTTGTAAACCACCCAATGCATAGGGAGTGATGTAAACCGGATTCTTGCTAAAGACCCCCTCGATAACCACGTCTTGCGCCATGGACGGCTTTGCCATGCCCAGCCGCCAGTTCGGCGGGATGTCCGGATAGATATGCCGCTCGTTTTTTGCCGCCAGGAATCGATAGGTGATGAGTCCCATGACCACTTTACCGTCCGCGTCCTGGAATCGCAAGCTGGTGAAAGGAATCCGCATTTCGGCAAACCAGCCTTCATCGGTTTGCGACGTCGCCACATCCCAGTAGGTGTTCCAGTTGAAATTCATGGACCTTCTGCCGCCGCCGGCATCGTCAGCCACAGCCGCATCGAAGCGGGTACCCAGAGGATTGGTGAAAAACCATAGCGCGTTCTCGTTGTCGTTAAATGTATCCAGCACAATGGCCAGAATATCGTCGCCGCTGTATCCATCTCGGTACAATGAATTCCCTCTGATATCACTGGCTTTTTTGGTGTAAAGACGAGCGGCCATATACAAGTAGTTTTCGTCATAGGCAACTCGAATTTCCGTTGACTCGGTCATTGTTCCCAGGTAGGAGGGCTGATACATCACCAGGGGGAGCGGAGCAATACTTTGCCATTCCGGCTCATCCAGAATGCCGTCCACCTCAATACTGCCTTCGATGTGAGCCAGCCTGACGAGGTCTGCGGAAAAAGCAGCATGGACAAATGAGAGTAAAAAGAGCCAGCATTGACAGGAGACGTGAGATTTCAAGAAGCGAGACATTCGAAAATATAGGGATTTGTTGTTACAAAAAAAAGATTTTTTTTGGTGGCTTTGTAAGACTGAGAACTTTGGGGTGAACTACCGCCCACATACTTAACCCTTGAACCTTATGACAAATATTGTTACATTAAAGCCAATGCACGTTATTCAAGCAGGGAGGGACCGATCTCTTTTAACCGGAAAGAGTCTTCGATAAAAATTCTTTACATTGCGGGTCTTGGGCGAAGCGGGAGTACGATCTTTCACCGTATTCTTGGAGCATTAGATGGTTTCCTGCCAGCCGGTGAGATAATGCATCTTGGGCGCGCATTGTGTAACAATGAGTTTTGCAGTTGCGGCGAGAGAGTTAGAGACTGTGAGGTATGGGGAAAGGTGGGTGAACAGTTTGAAGAGGAATTCGCAAAAGATAAATATTCCCTCGACTTCTTTCAACACAAACTGAGAAACAAAAGATACTTTTTCAATGTGTGCTCCGTTTTTTTCCCAAGGAGACCGCGTTGGCTGAGAGAGCATCTCGAAGGTTATAAAGAACAGATCTTACGTGTTTATCAGACGTTACAGGCGACAACCGGTTGTCGTTTTATCGTTGATTCCTCAAAGAACGCCGCCTATGCAAAACTCCTTGGCGAAATACCGCAAGTGAGGCTGTACGTGATCCACCTTATTCGAGACAGTCGAGGAGTGGCTTTCTCGTTCGGAAAGAGAAAGAAACGTCCGGGAGTACCACAGCGCAAAGAAGATGATGGATATTTTGACCAATTCAAGCCTTTTACGACCGCGCTTCTCTGGTGCTCTGCTAATTTTTTGGCTGAAAGACTTCAGAAAAAGTGTGTCCAGTATATGCGAGTCCGCTATCGTGATTTTGTGAGTACACCCGTCGATACCATAAAAAATGTATTGAAAACCATGGACATTTACACCGGGCCTGAACAATTGAGTCATTTGACCGACCATACTGCCGAACTGAAAAATACCCATATCCTGTCTGGCAATACGGTACGCTCACAACATGGCCGGATTAAAATTTCCGAAGACGTGGAGTGGAAAATAAAAATGAGACTGTCCGGTAAAATACTGGTTACCATTTTGACATTGCCTTTTCTCATGCGTTATGGCTACTTTTCGCGCAATGGTAAGACGCGATAAGTCATGCCCTCGCTCTTTTTCTTATCGTTACCCACATCTATCGTTGCAGCCGGCTGACCCGCCCCGAATTAAAAGTCGCGGCTCATAGCTAAAGTCATCTAATGATGACTCTTGTTCAGTTGTGTGAAGCGAGACACAGTCGGCTTCAGCCGACTTGAGCT
>JBHHWX010000597.1:0-3637 GCA_046756745.1 bacterium
GCTCGATTTTCATGGATTTATCGAGATACTCCGGTATGCCGCCAAATTTGAGATAAGTTTGAAATTCTTGTTGATGTTGTTCTTTAAATGAAAGGAGCGAAAGTTTCTTCTTAACAATGTTTGAAATGTTGCTGGCGTCTAAATTTGGAATTTTGGGCAGCGTGATGTCATTTAAATGAAGATATTCGATAAAATTCATCGGGTAAAGGGGTAGAATATTCACGCGGCCGGCCAGACTTTCCGAGGTGGCTTTAAACAGGAGGTGGCTTGACGAACCTGTGACGAGAAACTTTATCTCGACTTTTTGATCGTAATAGAACTTAATTTGATTCGACCAATTCCGCAAATAATGAATCTCATCAAAAAAACAGTAAACTCGACCTTTTGGTAGGGTTATCTGTTGATAAGATTCTATAAGCTCGTTTAGATTTTCTCCGGGAAAATCTTCAAAAGAAAAGTAAAAAATATTGTCAGATGGAATTCCCCGATGGAGAAGCTGGTCTATAGATTGATAGATCAGTACGGTTTTACCTGTTCGTCGGAGCCCGGTCAGAAGTAAAATATGCGGGCTGTCGAAATGGGTTATGAGCTTTTCAAAGAAAAATCGCTTTCTGGGCCATACAAATCGGTTCGGTATTTGACCCGTCAACCACCAGCTATTAAATTTAAGAATCGCATCCTGCAGCATACCTATGTCCTTTTTAATAGATACAATAACCTCCATTAGGGCGCATATACCGTCTTAAAAGAGAACGAATAAGGCCACCATAATGGCCGAAAATACTAACAATATTGGTAAAAGTCAAGATAATTCTGACACGATTCATTATCCTAAAAAATTAACCCCGAGAAAAAAATTGATATTTGGAAAAATAGTGTTATATTTTTAGAACTGTAGAGACTTCGGTGATGAAGGGGTGGTTTTCGATATGGAGAACCACACAGTATCTCACAGCAGAGCGATGAGAGCAAAGAGAGAATTTTGTTTTTAAAAATGGAGTATCATAATGCCTGTCAAGAGGATGATGAAGAAATAGATTTAGATGAGGCAAAAGGGAAGGAAGAAATTTTATAGATTAAGAACCGGCGACTATCGAAACTGTTGTTCTAATTAAATTGTAGGAGAATTTAAATCAACGTGCCCCAACCCACCCCATTTCATTCCCGAACATCCAAACTCTGCAAAAGCCACGAATGGCGTAATTGGTCCGGCTACCTCGCTGTGAGCAGTTATGAAATGAGCCATGAGTACGAGTACTACGCCATTCGCAACTCAGCAGCGCTGATCGACGTGACTCCGCTTTTCAAGTACGAAATCACCGGACCGGATGCCGCGCGTCTGGTCGATCGCATCATCACCCGCGACGTCACGAAATGCAAAGTCGGTCAGGTGCTGTACACGTGCTGGTGCGACGAAGCCGGGAAGATGATCGACGACGGCACCGTGCAGAGATTTGCGGAAGATCATTTTCGCATCACCGCCGCCGATCCGAGCCTGCGCTGGTTCCAGGACTGCGGCTTTGGCATGGATGTCGAGGTCGTGAATATCTCGGAAAAACTCGGGGCGCTGGCTTTGCAAGGGCCGAATTCGCGAGAGATTTTGAAGCAGGTGGTTGCCGGGGCTGACCTTGACAGCCTGCGCTTTTTTCGCTTAACCGGCGCCGAAATCGATGGCCTCCCGGTGACGATCACCCGCACCGGCTATACCGGCGATTTGGGCTACGAACTTTGGGTCGATCCCAAATACGCTGAACGCTTGTGGGACGTCTTAATGGAAGCCGGACGTGGCTACGGAATCGCACCGTCCGGAATGGTGGCGTTGGACATCGCCCGCATCGAGGCCGGCCTGCTGCTCATCGAAGTGGACTACATTTCCAGTCAGAAAGCGCTCATCGAAGCGCGCAAATCGTCGCCGTTCGAGGCCGGTCTGGGCTGGACAGTCAAGCTCGAGGCAGACGATTTCGTCGGCCGCCGTGCTTTGTTGGCCGAAAAGGAACGTGGCTCCAAGTGGCGGTTTGTTGGTTTTGAAGTAAACTGGCTGGACTTAGAAAAGTTGTTTGCAGAAGTTGACTTGCCGCCGCTGGTGGCCGGTCGCGCTTCGCGTCTTGCTGTGCCCGTGTACAAACATGGCAAGCAGATAGGTCAGGCGACCAGCAGCACGTTTTCGCCGATTCTGAAAAAATTTATCGCCCTGGGAACGATTCTCACCCCGTATGCGGAAATGGGCGGTAAGGTTGATATCGAGATTACGGTCGAATTTAGCCGCAAGCGTGCTCAGGCCACTATTGTGCCCACGCCTTTTTTTAATCCCGATAGGAAGCGGGCTTAATGCGGCAAATCCGCTAAATCCAAAATCTCAACTACCAAACCCCAATCGGTTTTATTTGGGAATTTGGGATTTGTTAAATTGGAATTTTTTCGTGTCATTTCGTATGTTTCGCGGGCAGACGCAGAACCCTCGCTGAAACTTAAGCCTTGACATTTTGTAAGATTTTAACGTATTTATGTTCTTACTGGTGAACTTTTCATTTTATTGTAAAAAATAGATATGTTTTCAAAGCAAGCTTTTTGTAAGACGTGAAAAGTCAAACGTGAGACGTCCCCTCCCCAGCCCCGAAATACCGAAAATGGGAAGACACGTTTCACGTCTCACATCTCACGTTTGACAATGCGGCTTCGCAGCGCTGGGAATTATCCACTCTCCATTTGAATCTGAAAATATTTCAAGTAGTAGACAAAGGGTAAACCTTATGGCTTTAAAAGAAAAAATAAAAAATGTTTGGAAACGGATGTCTGATCTTGATGATGAAACAGAGTCCGCGAAACGGCAAGCCACGGGAGAGGATCGGATCCCGTATAAAGAAATTTCCAAAAAACTCAAAGAAATCATGAAACAAAATGTCGACGTTGTCGGCAGGAAAATTCTGATACCGACATACTACGCCATCTATTTCAATGAAGCGGATAGAAATCTGAGAATTGAGGTTGAAGACGTCCTGTGTGATGAGCTGAAGGAAGAACTTTTTCATGAAATGCGGAAAATTAATCCTGAGCAAAACCGGCGCGAAACAGTGATTGAGATAAAAACAGATCCATCCGTCGAGAAGGGGGCGTTCAAAATTGTCCACAAAATGAAAAAGCCGGCAAAGGAGGAAGAGAATAAGATCGTGAGTGAGGCTGCTCCGGAATTACATCCTGCGACTCATGAAGAAGATGATTTCAAAAAGACAGTTGTGGAGATGCCCTCCCCTCCGATCTCCGATGATGAGCAAGTGACCATCATTCAAACTCCGGAAAGCTCGGTTCTGTATACACTGCTTGTGGACTCGGGCGAAGAAAAACAGGAAATCACCGTTACCAAACAAGTTATCTCAATCGGTCGCAGCAGCGAAGATGACGTCGTTCTCAAATCCCCTGATTTTTCCATTTCACGAGCCCATGCGACAATCGAAATGCGGGAGGCAGATTTTTATCTGATGCCATCGGGGATCAACGGTACGTTGTTGAACGGTGAAGAGTTGGAGCTAAAAAAGGAAGTGAAGATATCACCGGATGATGAGGTGAAGATTATGGATTACACATTGAGAATCCAGGTTTAATGGCTCTATGTCGTTATAGTCAAGAAAAATAAAATGAA
>JBHHWX010000598.1:0-3634 GCA_046756745.1 bacterium
CTGCGTGCTTTGCAACTCTGCGTTTAGATTAAACAATGTCCTTAAGATTTACCAAATTATTTTTGTACAGCCGCTGAGTTGATATTTGGGATTTCCGGCTTGTACGGATTAGGTTTTTGGATGAAAATTTCTGTTATCTGATAATGGAGGATAAACGTGAATAAACCAAAGTTATTTCTATTGATAACTCTCAGCTTACCCTTAATCTTTGCCGGCTCTTGTCCAACGCCGGAGCCGGGCCCTCCGGATGCGGGTTTGTACCACACGTATGCAGAAATCCAGCAGGAGCTGCAGGATTTGCAGAATTCGTTTCCCAGTATTGCAAAAGTTTTTGATTTAGGGAAATCTATCCAGAAGCGATCGATTTGGGCGATTAAAATCAGCGACAATGTCGCCCAGCAAGAAGAAGATGAGCCGGAAGTTCTTTTCATCGGTGGGCATCATGCCCGCGAGTGGATCTCTATCGACGTCCCGTTTCTTCTTGCTAAGCACTTGTTGGAAAATTATAGCGCCGATGAGGCCATTAGGAATTATATCGATAACGGCCAGATTTGGATCATCCCGCTGCTCAATCCGGACGGCCACCAGTACTCAGTGACCACCAATCGCCTTTGGCGCAAGAATCGCCGCAATAACGGAGACGGCAGCTTCGGGGTCGACTTGAATCGCAACTATGCCTTTCAATGGGGCGGACCGGGATCCAGCGGCGACACCGAGAGCGAAATTTACCGTGGGCCATCGCCTTTTTCCGAGCCGGAATCCCAGGTCATCCGCGATTTCGCTAATCAGCACAATTTTCTGGCAATGATCAGCTACCACAATTTCTCGCAATTGGTTTTGTATCCCTGGGGACATACCAACGCCCCGGCGCCGGACCAAGCTTTGTTGAATACGCTGGCCCAGACTATGGCCGACAGCATCTTAAAAGTGCACGGGCGAAGATACGTCGCTCAGCAAAGCTCGGATCTGTATTTAGCCAGCGGAGACGCCACCGATTGGCTTTATGGCGAGACCAGCGTGCCTTCGTACACCATCGAGCTCAGACCGACTTCGTCGTTCCCGGGTTTCCAGCTTCCGGAGAGCGAAATTCAGCCGACCTTCGAAGAGAATGTGCCGGCGGCGTTGTTTTTAATTGACTGGTCTCAGAAGGGGGGAAGCATTTCAACCATGAAGTGAATCACTGGGCGCCGCTCATATAGGGCTTGTGTAAAAACAACTTGGTAAATCTTTTCAACCGGACACACTAAACTTAGCGAAGGCGTCCCCGCCGAGCGTTTTCTACCCTCAGTCAGTGCTGAGAAGCCCTCGGCGAGACTCCATCGGGCAAGTGAGTTTGGATTTTTCGGCTACGCTCCTAAGGGGAGACATGTTTTGGACTCGCTGATTTTTGTTATAATTGCCTATTGACGGTCTCACATCTCACATTTGACGTTTCACGTTTGATACCAGTCCACGATCGCCTCGCCGATTTGCTGAGGACAGTCTTCCTGCAGGTAGTGCTTGCCTTTGCCGACAAAAACGCTGGTCAGATTCCTGATCTCCGATTCGAGGCGTGGAATATCCTTCTCTTTGATGATCGCGCCCGGTTTGGCCCAGAGTAAAAGTTTGGGCAGCTCCGACTTTTTCAGCCATTCGTAGTATCCGGCCACCAGGTCGTGGTTTCGCTTCGGATGCCCTGCGATAGGAATTTCGTTGGGCCAGACGAAGAGCGGCTTTCGGCTTTTCTCGTCCGGATACGGCTGACGGTAATCATTCATCTCTTGAGATGAGAGTTTTCTCACCATAAAATTCGGCAGCACTTTTTCAATAAAGAAATTATTTTTAACGATCATTTTATGCCCTTTCACCGGATCCCGGAAGCGCTTGAACATAAAACGCGCAATCAGCGGCATCTCTTTCCAACTGTTGATCGGGCGCACAATCGCTTCCATAAACGCAATGGCTTTGACATTACGTTCGTGCCGTTGGGCATAATAAAACCCCAAAGCCGACCCCCAGTCATGAATGACCAGAACGATATTTTTCAAACCAAGCTGTTTGATGAATTCATCCACATATTTCGCGTGGTCCTGAAAAGTGTAATTCAGCTCGGGTTTTTCGGATTTGCCCATACCGATCAAATCCATTGCAATGGCGCGGCCGTGCGGCAAAACGTGCGGAATGATATTTCTCCACAGATAGCTGGAGGTGGGATTGCCGTGCAAAAAGAGAAACGGCGTCCCTTCCCCTTCATCGATATAAAACATTTTGGAACCGAGGACTTCGATATATTTTGAATCAAACGGAAAGTCTGGTGAGATCATTTTTTTATCCTGATAAATAAGATTTCGGATTTCGGATTGTGGAATGCGGATTTCGGATTGCGGAATACGGAGTGCACTCCGCGCTCTCCATTCCTCACTCCACACGATTCGTTCTTTCCACGGAATCCCCGGCGCGGAATCCATGGTGCCGTAGGGGATTCCTTGATAATCCGAGCACGTGGGTTTAAGTCCCCTACGAGCTGTGCGGGGGAATATAACTTAGAGAAGCTTGATAAATTCCACGACACTTAACTCAGCTTGACGCAGAATGCTCTTGAAGGTTCCTTTCTTCAAATCTTTATTGTGATACGGAATGGTCACGATTCTTGTTGGTCGATCAGGATGGATATAAAAGCGGTGGCTGCCAGTTTGACGCTTAAAAACAAATCCGCCTCGTTCAAGAGCGCGGATTACTTTCTTTGGAGTAACAGTAGGAAGTGCCGGAGACATTTAGATTGATATCATGAGCCGATGGACTTGGGGCTGCTCTTTGAAGAAATCTTTCGGGATCGGCAGATTCTCCGCTTTGAGGAGTTCAAGGTATCCTCTAATAGCGTCCTCGGCCATAGCCTTCGTTTCTTCTCGAGTATCCCCTTCAGTAGTCAGGTAATCAAGTGCTGGAACACGAGCAAGATACCCGCCTTCTTCAGCCGGCTCGATAATAACGGTGTATTCGTGTTGGGGCATGTGTAGCTCCATAGTTTTTTGTTTTATAGTCTCAATTATACGAAAATTTAGAGTTTTAGTCAAGATGAAAACCAATCTGAAGGGATTTTGTTTAGAAGGAATACGAAACTCCTCACGAGCGTAGTCTGGTGAGATCATTTTTTATCCTGATAAACAAGTGCAACAAGTCATTCATAATTTTTTTTCACCACAAAGTTCACGAAGGATTTCGGATTGTGGAATGCGGATTGCGGAATACAGAGTGCGCTCCACATTCTCCATTCGGCGCTCATGGGACCGTAGGGGATTCCTTGATAAGCCGGGCACGTGGGCTTAAATCCCCTACGAGCCGTAGCACTTCCGCACTCCACACTCTTCATTCCGAACTCCGCACTCTCCACTCCGCATTCCATACTGGCCTCACTAAAAAAAATCCCGGCGCCTCATAGAGATGCCGGGATTCAAAAACCGCTTCCTCATAACTTGCTATCTAATTGTATAAGTGAGCCTTGCCATGGCGAACCGTCCGAGTTTCGGTGCGCCGATGAATTCACGGTGGTCGTTGTCAAGTAAATTTTGAATCATGAAGTCGAAACGCGCTCCCGGTGCAAGGCGGCCTAAATCGTATCCGGCGCCTATGTCGAGCAGGAAGTAGTCGTCCACAG
>JBHHWX010000599.1:0-3631 GCA_046756745.1 bacterium
AGGTCGCCAAGCCCGTTATTCTTCACCAAAAACGTTTGCGAGGCGCTGCTGTCAACGGCAACTTCTCCAAAATCAAACGAGTTTGAAGACAAAACAAGCTCCGGGAAAAGTTGCACTCCCACACCGCTCAAATTCAGGTCAAAGGGATTCTGATTCGGGTCGTTGCTCGCAATTCGCAGGTTCGCCTGCTTGCTCCCGGATGAGACCGGGGCAAAATTGACAACCACGGCTTGCGAATCCCCAGTTGAAAGCGTAAAAGGTACTGTAAGACTGTCAACATGAAACTCCGCGGCATGGGTCCCGCTCAGGGCCAAGCTGCTGACCAGGAGGTCGCCAAGCCCGTTATTCTTCACCAAAAACGTTTGCGAGGCGCTGCTGTCAAGGGTAACTTCCCCGAAATCAAGTGAGAGGGGATACAAAACCATTTCAGGTTGAGGTAACACGTCCAGGCCTTTTTTAATGGTAAAGTAATCTTGTACGCTGCCGTCTTGATTGATAAAACTGGCATCAAGCCGGTTCATGTCGATATCAAGCACGAGAGAGCCTAACGTTTGCAGCGACATTATCATGACAGGATGATCGAGCGAACCTCCACCGGATTGACCCGAGCATCCTGTAACAACGTAGACAGCGCCTTCATGCGGGGTTGTCCCAACGGTCGCTTTTTGAAAAGCCCCATCTCCATCTTCGCGCCCATTGCCGCCATCGATGATCATATCACTTGTCAAACTATCCGAAAATCCATAGTGACCATCGATCAAAAAGGAACGTTCATAGGTATGACTATGTCCGCTCAAAACCAGGTCCACACCGCCTTCCTCCAATATTGGTAACGCAAGTTGACGCATCATAATCGACTGTTTACTGACGTCTGAGTCGTGCGTCCCTTTGCTATAGGGTGGATGATGCCAAAAAGCGATAGTCCAATCTTTATCATTGGATGCCAAGTCCTCAGCCAACCATACCCACATCGGACTTTGCGGTTTTCGCAGACTTGATGTGGCTGAGTTCAGACAGATAAAATGGATGTTCCCATAATCAAAAGAATAATAAGCTTCAGCGCCGGAAGGTAAACCGCCGGCCTCCCCGTTTTTAGGCAAAGTAAAAATTTCGTAATACGGGTAGGGTCCAGGAGTGGATAAAGTGCGTCTGTCATGATTCCCTAATGTCGCCCAGAGCACGGATTTTCTCAACATTTGCGGATACATATCGAAGACAGCCGCCTGATATTCTGCGTCTGTTCCGCTGCTATAAGCATTGTCGCCTAACATCAACCATAAATCCGTATCACGATCCTGGGTGAATTGATAATACGCATCCCGAACCGCTCGCGCGTTATTATTTTTGGTCCCGGAGTCTCCAAGAATCCAAATTCGGGTCGGTTTACTCCTGCCGGGAAGGGGGTGGGTGATAAAATAAAAATTTGAATCGGCGCCGGCTAAAGTTGTCACACTCGACCCGATCGAGTAAAAATATTGCGTGTCAGCATTTAAGCCGGTCAGGGTCATTTCATGTTCTGTCGTCATAGATGTGTCCCCGACAGTAAAGGAAAGGTTGTCGGGAGAAAAGCCATATTGAACACGACTGTCGGTTATCAAATCCGTGCGCCATTTTATAATGATGCTTGTTGGTGTTCCCGTTTGCAAATAAGGACCGCGCACGATTGTTTGGGCGAAAATGGCTTCACATGAAACCAATACCGAGAAAATGATACAGATAAAAATGATTTGTCTTTTCGAGTCTGATCTATTCATTCATGTTCCTTGAAATTTTACTCTCTTTATTTTCCCATTCAAATAAGATCGAAAAAGGGGTGGACTTGCCACCCCTTTCTCTTCGGAGGCCTGTATTGCTACAGGATTAACTTAATCCTACGGATATAAACGGCTGCTGCCGGGGGTCGGTATCGGAAATTGACCCAAAATACCCGTAGGTATGCGAAGCACGATAGGTGAATTCACCCGCCGCTCGAATGCGCCGATGTCGATCATATCGTTATTCTCCGAACGCGGGAGTAATTCAAGATCGACCTCCGGTCCGATATCAGCTTTGGCTTTATCGATGACCGGCGACCCCGCTTGCAGTCGCCAGTTTAACGCGGATGGGTCCTCGAACTGCGGATCAACGTCGAGGTTGTCATTGCCGCTGATCACATGACCATTGGAGTCTTTTCCTAGCTTGATGCCCTTTTTACCGGCATGGGAGCTCAAACCGGTCTTCATAAAGGTCATCAGCCCCAAGCCGTCAATCATCAGAGCGCCGTTGGAAGCAACCGTCAACATCGGCGGCGGCGCAGCCAACGCAATGACCAGCTCCGGAGCCGTAACCCCTTCTTTGGAACTGTATTCTGCCTTATTTTTAGATGCACTCTTAATACCAAAACTATAAACGCCGTTTCCGGAAATCGCCGAGGATACATCAAACTCCACGATATCGCCGTTGCTCACAGATCCTACAGAGCTCAGAGGCGAACCGCCAATGGAGGGTGCGTTGTTCCAGATAATGCTGCCTTCATCCCAAGCGTTGGAAACGGTGTAAATCGTACCACCATCGTTACTGCTATCGGTCACTTTAAGACGAATTTTAGCGCTTTGTACGATACCGCTCAAGCCTGTCACGTTAAACTTCAAGAACGTGTAAGACTTTTTCGAGGTTCGCCGAACTTGAAGTAGATCCGAATGACCGTACTTTTTCGTCGGCTTTTTGGACCGGACATACGCATCGTCTGTAGGAGTAAAGGCGACATCGTCTCCTGAAGAACCCGGGTTGACGTTCACCTCGACGACATCGACCGCCGTGTCTCCCATGTTATCGGTTACGGTAAGAAGAAGGGTGTGGCTTCCTACGGCAAGGCTCACCGTTGGGCCTACGCCGGTCGCGATGACCGTTGCACCTTCTTTCCATTCATAGCTGGCGATCGTGCCATCAGGATCGGACGACCCGCTGCCATCCAGCGTCACATCTTCAAAGCCACTGTCATCGGAGTCCGTTACCGTTTGGTCCGGCCCGGCGTCTGCCACTGGCGGGGTATTGCCACCGCCGCCACCTGCAGAACTTTCGATGACCAGCTCCGGCGGCGTCGCGCCTTCTTTCGAGCTGTACCTCGCAATATCATTGGAGCCGCTTTTCATGCCAAAGCTATAGACCCCGTCTCCCGAAATTGCTGAAGTGACATCGAACTCCACCACGTCGTCTTCGCTCACATTGCCAACCGAGCTTAAGGGCGAGCCGCTGATAGAAGGCGCGTTGTTCCAGGTGATGCTGCCCTCATCCCAGCCATTGTCGGAAACGGTGTACATCGAACCGCCGTCATCGCTGCCGTTGCGCACTTTGAGACGAATTTTAGCGCTTAAAACGGCTCCTCCTAACCCGGTGACGTTGAACTTGAAGAAACTATAGTAGGTTGAAGATTTCTTTACGCGCACAGTCGTTTTTGAGCCGAAGTTTCTGTTCTTTCTTCTCGAACGGACGAAAGCATCATCCGTAGTCGTGAACGACACGCTGCTCGGCATGACGGTCACGCTCACCACATCCGTGCTCGACGCGCCTCTTTCATCATGCACCGCAAGGAAAATTGTGTGCGTGCCCGTGCTCAGCTCCACCGTTGGATTTGCACCGGAGGCGATAGGCG
>JBHHWX010000600.1:0-3621 GCA_046756745.1 bacterium
CTTTACAAACCTTCCTTCCAGAAAGTGTGATTTTTGAATTCGACAAATTCATACAAGCTTTTAAATGGAATTCGTTGTTTGTCGAGGTGAGCTTACTATAAAAATAGCGGAACTATGTTGTTAATAGAGCCGATAAAGCCATATATAATTACATAGATATATATTGCAAATATGCCTAATTTATAGTACCCTTTCATTGTGAACCCAGTTAAATGTGAATGGGATATAGAGAAGGATCGAGAAAATCAAAAGAAGCATGGTGTTCCGTTTAGGGTGGCACAATATGCTTTTTCAGATCCACGACGTATTATTGCAGAAGACTTGAATCATAGCGAGGATGAAAAGCGATATTATTGCTTTGGAAAAGTAGGTGATGGCATTCTGACCGTGCGGTTCACCTATCGAGGCATGATCATTCGGATTTTCGGAGCTGGATATTGGCGGAAAGGGAAAAAGATCTATGAAGAAGAAAATAAAATATACGAATGAACCCTTGGGAAAGCTGAAGATCGTGGATGACTTTCTCCCTCCCCCAAGCGAACTGATCTTCAAAGAAGAAACGGTGAAGGTAACGATTAGTTTGAGCAAATCGAGCATTGAATTCTTCAAACAAGAAGCGAAGGACCATCACACGCAGTATCAAAAGATGATCCGTAATCTGTTAGATCGTTATGCCGCTCACTACAGAGACAAAGTTCCGTCAACCGGCTCAAGCAAACGCCAAAAACACAACGCCGCGTAGCAGTCTAGGCTTGATAAAAAATTATCGAGAAATGAAGATACCCTTGCCCTCAGGTTCTTCCAGAATTTGAGATATTTGAAGCATCCTTATCAATCCAATCTTTCAAACGGCATTCGCCACTCGAGTGGCGTGGGGAAATTTTACCCCCACGCTCTCGCAGAACAGGACGTGACAGTCTTCCGTCATCCGGCTCATAGTGTCCAACTGAGTTGATTTTATTTTCCGACATGTTTCACTACACGATGTGCATCAGATCTTGGCGGAATCGTTTTTCCCCACGTTACTGAGGGAATTCCGGTAGCGTGATTCGGCTACAGTCAGTTACCTCCGGGATAGTCACGATGGGCATGGAATCTCCATCCACCCTTAATCGTATGCCAAATTCCGGTAAGCACACCAATGACATCGGCGGCGATAATAGCGGAGCGGGCGGAATGGGCGAAGGAGGTGGACCGGGCGGCTCGGGCGCATTAAATACAAGGGGGAGTTCGACCCTCAGCCTGAGCACGTCTGAGGTGATACGAAGGGATATCCTGAGCTCCTCCCCATTGATCATTGAGCAGGGGATACCCGATGGCGCATTGTCCGTCACGCAAGAGTTGATCACATTGCCGCCAAAGGTTTGATCCACGGCGGCAAAAGAAATAGGCGCGCCTAAGTCTTTTCGGACACGGAGAACTATCGAATCCTCTCCGATTTCGTAATTGATGTCTACCTCTGCATGTGCGCTTCCCTGTGCCGTCGCCAGGCAGAAGAGGGCGGCAAGCACGCTGCCAATGGCCCGCCCTTTGGCGGAAAGATTTTTCTGAATGGGAGAGATCGGCCTCCCCGGTTTTATTGTTTTTTTCATGGCATTCTCCTCATTTTTCAGTTCAATGGATAAGCGTTTCACTTAAAAGCGGGCGGCACCCCGTTTTATTGGGCGTGCCGCCTGCCCGAATGGCATAACGGGGACACTGCCTTGGTCATTTCAATCGCCTTTCGATTGTTGCATTCCTAGCATACAGGGGCGGCGGCATGCACTCGATTTTGATCCGCGGCATCATGGTAAGGCGCGGTTTCAATATTTGATCCGGATGAAAACCTGGTCCAATACTTCTTTTATCCCGAATAAGTGCTGAATCTTATTTGAAGCCCACGTTTCCCTACGGTATATCCCCCACAAGCAACGGGATGGCCGAAAAGAGCCCCTGTCCGACAATTGCGTGAACACCTGCCGTCGGGTGAAACCAGTCAAAAAAGATGAAACGCTCAAATGTCGGAGCGCCCGGATCACCGGAGAGGCAGGCCGGATTGAAGGCCAATGCCCCACTGTTAAAACAGGCCTCCTCCGTATTGGTAAATCCAAGCGGCAGATGGTTATTGACGATAAACCTGAAGAACGAAAAAATATCGAAGAGCACAATGTTGACGCCATTCCTCCCGCCATGATCACCCTGGTGACTGTGGCGATTCACACGCTTGGCCAAACGCCGATTAAACTGCTTGGAGAGGCGGGTCGCCCGTTCGGCAATGTTAAGATCTCCCGAGGCGGCAATAATGGCGGTTTCGGGAAGCAGGGAGACATCCGTCGCGTTTCCAACCAAGATAGTTTTTGCGCCCGCGGCCACCAGGGTGCTGATGCTTTGATCAATCCGCCGGACCGCCCGCTTGATCATCCCTTTTGCCAAGTGATCATCCCCTCTCTTGCTTGCGTCGCGTACATCGTTGGTCCCGATGATGATGAGATACAAGGCATCCGGCGGGATCGTCCCTTCCGCATCGGCATGGATCGAAAAGAAAGTGTCCATCTGCGCAAAGAGATCGATATTTTCATCTCCACCGGCGCGCGCGGAGGCAAAGGCAAAGTTTGTCCCGCCCGGTATAATTAAAAAAGGATCGGCATGCAGACCTAAAGTGTCTGCAAGCACTTCCACTGCAAGTGGCCCGTTGCTGAAGCGTCTTCCGCCATTCGAGTGCGCCGGGGGAAGGGGCAGGGGGTCGGGCGCGATTGCAGCCGCCAGGTTTCCCGGATCCGAAAGACTGTCTCCAAACACGAAAATATGGCTAAAAGATTGCGCCGAAACCCCGATTGGCAACAATAGAGCGAGCAAGAAAAGAGCGAGTGTAAAAAGTTTCTTCATTGTTTTATCCCTTCTGTGAATAGATTGCGTGGACGGATGACATTTGATCTGAAAAACAGTCGCTTCACTTCCAACAACACGGACGTTGGCTAGACAAGATCGATTGTGCCGGAATACTACCGCCTTATGGGTGAAATTGTGGATTTAAATCCAAAACCGTGTTCTTAAAATAGTGAGGAAATCAGTAAATAGCTCGACTTGCTTGTACTTTTTTTGTATAAGATCGTGCTGAAAAGAAAAAGTGGGGAATTCAGCGCTCTATTTCACAGCCATCGCATTAAGATATTAACTTTATGAACGTGAATATGAAGACGGAGATCTTGAGTTTAATCCTTCAACAAACCAGTCAAACCCGTATGAAAATGATTTTCTCTATAGAACCCCTTTTCGAGGTATATAGCAAATATGAGTAATCGTTTCAAGACCCTACGACAAAAGAATTATGGGATATTCTCTAGATGCTTAGACGCCATCGGGTCGATACGATTTCCCCATTCTCTATTTACTACGTGAATTAAATAATTTTTAGTATTCCCTCAGGTTCTTCCAGAAACACTCACATAGCAATCTGCTTCAAATATAGAGGGTTTCTGAAGGTGTTCATCATATTCGGAGATATCTCGCTTTTCTGTATACCATTACATTTGTAAATATATACAGAATGTTTTCAGTAGATAACAGGGATCCATTTACTCAAGTCACAAAAAATGAAATTGAATATTACGCCAAAAATGTCAGTAATATGGAGGAGACGAG
>JBHHWX010000601.1:0-3618 GCA_046756745.1 bacterium
CGCTGTCCACGTGAATGATGCCAGCCATTCCAATGCCGCCCTGAGCGCCGTGAAAGACGCAGAAGTAAGGTAAACTGGCGCCGGATTGGGTATCCTCCGGCACTATCCAGCTAAAAGAATCGTTCGGGGCGATGGTTCCCGAATCCCAGATGCCGTTGTCGCTGGTCGAGGTGTGCGGCCGGGCGCCGACATTGGGCCAATTAATCTTCGTTCCTGGTTTGACAGTCACTTCTCTTGGCGAGAAGAAGTTGTCTTTCATCGAGACGGTGACTTCGTCTCCGCCGGATGGCGGCGGCGGTTCATCCACCGTGATGGATGCGGTGGCTTCTGCTGTCAAGCCCTCTCTTTGCGCTACGACTTTTGCGGTGTAGGTCCCGGCGGAGTCATAGGTGCAGACATCGACAGCGGTATAAAAATCCGCATCGGTGGTCAATTCGTGTTCAAAGACAGCGTCGTTGGTGCAATCGAAGCGATACGTAATGGGTCCTGTTGCCGTGCCGCTGACTTGCGCGCTCAGGTCGACTCCTTGTAAAGGCGCTTCTCCGCCAAGAGGGTCGGCATTGAGAGACACCGTCAGGGTTGTTTCGGTTGGCGGAGCGCTGTCCACGTGAATGATGCCAGCCATTCCAATGCCGCCCTGAGCGCCGTGAAACACACAGAAGTAAGGTAAACTGGTTCCGGTTGTCGAATCCTCCGGCACTACCCAGCTAAAAGAGTCGTTCGGGGCGATGGTTCCCGAATCCCAGATGCCGTCGTCGCTGGTGGAGGTATGCGGTCGGGCGCCGACGTTGGGCCAGACAATCGTTGCGCCGGGCTTCACCGTCACTTCTCTCGGCGAGAAGAAGTTATCCTTCATGGCAACGGTGACCGTATCGCTTGTAGAGGAGGAGGGCGGCGGAGATTCAACAGTGATAATCGTTAATGAGCTTGCAGATGTGAGACCCCGTTCGACAGCAACTTTTGCAATATAAGTTCCTGGCTCTGTGTAACCACATACGTCGACCGCGGTATGGGTTTCCTCGTCTGTTGTGAATTCTAAGTCAACCGACCCATTATTCAAACATTCATAACGATAGGTTATGGGACCTGTAGCCGATCCGCTTGTTCGAGCTGTCAGGTCGACATTCAGTAAGGGCGCTTCGCCTGTCACAGGATCGGATGTAAGTGTAACTGAAATTGTATCCGGAGCCACAACGAACGTATCGCCGCAGGATTGAACAAATAACCAGACTAAAGCGACGCACATTCCTAATAATAACGATAATCTGAATAGCTTCATAGAACCCTCATTCATTTCGTGTCCTGATGCGAAGAAATCGTGACTGCTGTCTTCCCGTTTTGAAGCGATTTTGCGATTCCACTTTTTCGGGCACATAACCGTTCACTCTCAGGACAATAAGCCATATTCTGATCACACGAATAAAGTTAAACGCCGATCCACGTTGGAGGTTCCTGTTCGCGGCTCGAAAATTTTTGCAAAAAAATGCAAAAGTTCAAAGATAAGATCTCACGCCGGACGAACCAGAACCAAACAGGTTTTTTGAAAAGTTTTAGAAAAAAATATCGCTATAACTTACAATAATAGCGTCATCAGCAGCCCTGAGTTGTAAAGTCTTGACGTTTTTTGGCAAGACTTTACAACTCAGGGATTAAGGCAACGACAAGGTTCGATAAATGTTAAATCCTAGACGAAAATCGCCGTCGGAGAAATCGAAATTACCACCGCTCATGTACTGATTCGTGGCTAAACCGAGAGAGTTTGTGATGTAAACGTGAAAAACGTGCCCACCCACTCTCTTCTCGAGTCCGATGGTAAAGGTATCGTTGAAGAGCTGTTCGCCGCTTTCCGTTCGAGGCCCGCCAACAACGTCAGCTTCTCCGGAACCGGAAACGATTGGAACGCCTTCGACAAAAATCGAGAAGTTTTTTTGCAGGTTAAATTTCGCGGCATAGCTCAGGGTAAGAATGGCATCCTCGTCAGCAGAATTGACGTTGCCATTGAGAAGGATGCCCGGCACGACAAGAATTGAAAACCTTTCATGAAGTTGTTTGCTCACAGCAACTTGTGCGAACCAATGAAAGCGTTCGCTGTCAGACCTGCTCAGAAAACCACCACTGCCAGACTTATCCGGGTCAGTAATCTCTTTGATTGTTTCCCAGTCCAAACCAGCCCGGATAGCGGCCGAAAGCGGTACCGATCCGTCTGTTGTCTCACGCAAAAAACGCCACTTCCCTGCCAGCTCAAAAGTGGCGTTTTCGCCGGAACGCGCAACACTAAACTGAAAATCGTTTGTGATCGCAAAGGCCAGTTGTGTGAACATGTGCGCGCCTGCGTCTAAACCGAATAGCTTGGCAAAGCCGTCATCGACAGGCCCACGCCATCGATGCGCGATCCGATAAGAAAACGAACCCTTTGCCATGGTTTGTGTCGTTGGAACTGTTGACAAAGACAGACCGGGAAAGGCCTGTTTAAACGGAGGCGCGACCCTTCCTTGACTTCGAGGCATCGATTCGATCCAGGTCTCAAGCGTGGAAATCTCAGCGGGGGTTAGAGGCGTACCGCGTTTTGGCATGCGTTCGCCCGCAATTCCTAGGCCGCCTTTCACTTTCATGATTAAATAACTATTTACCGGGTCTGCTGGTTTTACCCGCAACATACCGGGCTTCCCTTCACTCGCGACGTTGATCAGGGACGCTGGGATGAAGTCTTCGCTCAAATCCAATCCGGCACGTGCATCAATACCTGAGTGGCATCCCGAAATAGCACAGTGGCTTTCGAAAACATCGTACACAGCGTCAGGAATTTCTTGTGAAAAGCTCGTCACAAAGGAAGCGCCCAAGGCAAAAAAGACGAGAATACCCATCAAAGACTTATTCATATTTACCCTCCTTACGACAAACTGCACCCGTCGTGATGACAAAAAAGTTATTGCAATTTAATATAATTGGTCTCAATGTCAAGTAGTTTACTCACTCGATACATCAAGCAGGTATGAACCCTTTACACTGTGATCTTGAGATGTTGAATTTGCCTAAAAATTATCGTAAAATGAGTTGCGCACTAAATCCAAAATGTTTAATTAGTGATTGGGGTAACCCCGCGTTCTGCTGAAAGGTAAATAACTTGCATTGATTGAACAAAGGAGAAATCGAATGAAAAGAATGAGCGCCATTATCATCATCATGATATTAAATGCGATTTTATGGGCATCTGCACAGGAAAAGCCAAAGTCGGCGTCCAATAACAAACTGACTCCTGCTCAAATCGCAGGCAAACATCTCTTTACTCTTAAAAAATGTTCTGATTGCCATACTTTGGGTGAAGAGGCTGATGACGGATTAACTGCGGTTATCGACAAAGGTGACGATGACTGGTTTGCTGCACATGTCCGGGATGAGTCGCCAATTGTTTTGCGCCGGGAAAAATCAAAGCGCAAACGTAAGAGAGTTCTGCGCGAGGAAATCAAGGCTTTAGATGCTTATCTCTTTGGTTCTGCCGCAGATAAAAAACAAATCGACGGGTTGCCGGAAAACGTGTTTCTCGGAGCGTATTTTGTCTATCAAAATGGCTGCTTAAATTGTCATGCGATAGCGGGTTTTGGAAAGGACGTCGCTCCT
>JBHHWX010000602.1:0-3616 GCA_046756745.1 bacterium
ATGAGATTGCTTCGGCAAAAAACGCCTCGCAATGACAGCTACGGCTATTTTGGCAGTTTTCGGTCAATCACTATCTAAACCCCGCATCTTTGGTCGGCTCGAGTCCTTCGTAGAGTGGCGCCCTCATTCGCTTACATCGCCAATGGCGGCGCCGTGCTCTAAATTCGTGTTTGAACGAAAACTCTTTAAAATGCTCAAGCACCCGTCCCCGGGTGCGTTTGACGCTTCGTAAAAACAATTGATTATGACGCCCCGGGGACGGGGCTTAGAGCTTATTTCTGAGTTTTCGTTCAGACACTTATTAATCATAGCCGTATTTTTTCATCTTATACCGCAGCGCGCGATAGGTTATTCCCAGCATTTCGGCTGCTTTCGTGCGGTTGCCGTGTGACTCCTCCAATGCCCGGGCAATGAGATACTTTTCCATGGATTTGAAATTTTCGGAGAGGCGAAGATTCGCACCAAAGGCGCGTTCGGCAGGAACGGATTCCGTATGTGAGAGATGGGGTAGAAATTGCGAAGAATCGATCCATGGCCCGTCCGCCATAATCACAGCTTTCTCAATCAGATGTTCCAGCTCTCGTACATTCCCAGGCCAGGTATAACTCATCAATAACAGGATGGCTTCGGTTGTCAATCCCTCTATTGTTTTTTTGTTTTCGCGGCTGTATTTTTTGACAAAGTGCCCGGCGAGCAGAGGGATGTCTTCTTTGCGTCCCCGAAGAGGCGGTATAAAAATCGGTACCCCGTTCAGCCGGTAGTACAAATCCTCTCTGAACTTTTGCGTCTTAACTTCTTCATAGAGGTCCTTATTCGTTGCCGCGATAACCCGGACATCGGCCTTAATCGTCTCAGTTCCCCCAACGCGCTCAAACTCCTTGTCTTGTAAGAACCGCAGCAAATTGACTTGAATACCCGGCTCGATGTCGGCAACATCGTCGAGAAACAACGTTCCCTTGTTGGCTGCCCCAAATTTGCCAAGCTTTCTCTTATAAGCTCCAGTGAAGGCGCCTTTTTCATATCCAAAGAGCTCGCTGGCCTGAAGGCTCTCAGGAAAGGAGGCGCAGCTCAGAGTGACGAACGGGCCATTTTTGCGTGGGCTGTTAAAATGAATGGCTCTCGCCACCAGCTCTTTGCCGGTGCCGCTTTCTCCGAGAATCAAAACCGTGGCATTGGTACTCGCCACTTTGAGGATTTCGTTGTAGACTTCTTGCATTTTTCGGCTTTTGCCAATAATATTCCCAAAGGAATATCTGGACTGTAGTTCTGCCCGAAGACAACGGACCTCGTCGAGTAATTTTGTTTTTTCGAAGGCTTTGTCTAAGCACAAAAGCAGCTCATCGGGATTTAACGGTTTGGTCAGATAATCGTATACGCCGCGCTTCATGGCTGCGACCGCTTCTTTCACGGTACCAAAGGCGGTCATAACGATAATCAAGGTATGAGGAGCTTTTTGGATGAGGGCGTCAATTAACGACAGATTAGCAATCCCCTTCATTTTCATGTCGGTGAGGATGAGATCAACCGGAAATTCTTCCAGATAATCGAGCGCCTTCGCCCCATTCTCCACGCTGAAAACCTCGATTCCGTGTCTTTTCAGAAGGTCAGCAAGGCCTTGCCGGAGGTGAACTTCGTCTTCGATGATCAGGACGCTGCCTTTTTCACTTTTTGTTTTCTCTTCTTTTCGCATTGGAATGCGCCTTTATGACAGGCAACCTAACAAAGACTCGAGTTCCTTTGTTGACTTCACTTTCTACCTCAATTCTGCCCCCATGTTGCTCGATGATTAACGATGCAAAAGGCAGGCCAATTCCAAAACCGCTTGCCTTTGTTGTAAAATAAAAGTCAAAAATACGCTCAACGTTGTCGCCGGGGATGCCGCCGCCGGTATCACAAATTTTGACCAGGCTGCAATCGCCATCCTGCTCGATTTCGATTGTTAACTTACCGGAAACGGACATCGCTTCCACAGCATTCTGGATGATATTGGAAAAAGCTTGAATAAGCTGTTCTCGATGACACTTGACGCAAAGAGAATGCTTCTGAGAATGGGCCGCTATCTGAGTCGACGTGGTTCTCAAAAGCTGCTTGCACTGTTTCAGAGCAGCATTGAGAATCTCTTGCAGATCACAAATGCAGGAACCCAAATCCACTTTTTGAGGGACGGCGATTCTTATAAAGTTTCCCACCAGACGATTCAAGCTTTCGACTTCCGATGAGATCATCGTGAGGTATTTTTCACAGTTTTCGCATTGTCCATCGCCTTTTCTGATTTGGTCTTCAAGATTTCTCATGTTGACAACGATCGAGGCCAGAGGATTTCTTAGTTCATGGGACAATCCGGCCGCCAATTGACTCACCGCAGCCATCTTTTCAGAGATGATAAGCCGCCGTTCCAAGCGTTTCTTTTCCCTGAGGTCCTCAACGAAGAATACAAATCCACCACTCATGTCGTCCCAGTATTTGAATCTTCGAATTGAAACCGATACCGGAATCTCTTCACCGTGCTTTGTTATCAGTGGAGTATTATCAACAGTTTCTACTTTATCTTGAGACTGGGATGCGTCAAGTGCTTGTCGAATGCGATTTGCATCTTGGAATAAACGCAATGCGTCCATGCCGATAGCATTTTTTGTCTCAAAGCCGCTGAGAGACTCCGCCTGCCGGTTGAAGCTTGCAATGAGACCTTTTGGGTTCACAGCTATAATGGCATTGAGCGAACTATCGAGTAGGCTGGTTTGATAGTTCTTGACGGCGACAAGATCTTTATTGGATTTTTTTACTTGTTGAAAGAGGTCGCTAATGGCTCTGAACAAGAAAGTCAACACAATAAAAAGAAGGAAAGTGAGCGAGACGGTCTCGATGAAAAAAAATATCTGATGCTGTGGGAGAAGAAAATGCTCGAATAACTCCCACCCCCAAAATGTCAACAGTATAAGGCCAAAGGTCATATACTTTAACATTTTGAGATTCTTAATTTTCGATGCCATGACCCGCTATGACAGATTTAACAAAGCGCATGTTCAAACAATGTCATAATCAATATACCAGTTTAACCATTGAAATCAAGATTCGGATGGACTTATTTGATTAATATCTATTAATGTTTATTAATATTCATTAAACCGTTCTCGTAACAGTGAAAACGGATTTCCCCCTTTCGGTCTACCCTCGGCCAGGAGGCCTTCGGGAAGAGCGGGTCGTTTACGTGCATTCACTCACGAATCTTTGTCCGAATTCCAACTGAGAAAGTGCCACAGTTTAGGTTTCACTCTGTCACCAAGAATGTGGCACTTTTTAGAATACTGTAAAAATCAACCTATCCAAATATATGTGATAACTTCAATAAAACAAAGCATTTGTGCTTTGACAAACTTCTGTTGTTTTCATGGCACAACTTTTGAATGGGGTTACTTCGCCATTAAAAAACAGTTCTTTTTCTACCAAAAAATGGGAGGGTCTACCATGAAAAAAACACTTTTACTCACTTTAAGCTTTGCGTTCTTTTGGATTGCTTTTGCTTCTGTCCAAGACGCCCAGGCCATTCCCGCATGGGCGCGTAAATATAAAACGAGCTGCTCCACCTGTCATTATGCCTTTCCAAAGGTGAATGGAT
>JBHHWX010000603.1:0-3616 GCA_046756745.1 bacterium
ATTGATTTGATATGTGCAACGATAACCCACGAGAGCGCATTTACATGGGACAGGTCCGTAACTTCTCCTGTCGGCGCGATGGGGTTGATGCAGATTATGCCTGAAACCGGATACTTTTTAAGTAAACTGGAAGGTGTCATTTGGACGACCCCTGAAGATATTTTATATAACCCCACTTTAAACATCAGATTAGGTTGCCGTTATCTTTCCAGGCTGATCGAGTTATATAATCTGGATGACGGCCTTGCCGCATATAATGGCGGCGAAAGACAGGTCGTGAAATGGCTCGCAAGCGGCCGGGACAATACGGTACTGTTTGAGGAGACACGTGAGTACGTTCCGTCCATTCTAAAATTGTATAATACTTATAGAAACTGAACAACTGAAATATGCATGTTATTGATAAAGTTCTCTCTGAAGAAGAATTTCGGGCTGAATTAATCAATCGATTTTTCCACACCAAAAGCTATTTCTTTCGCTGCGTAAGTCGTGAATTGGAAAATGTCCTTACGACTGATCAAGGTGAAAATCAGGACTTTACGGTTTTGGTCGGGAACCTTTTTGATGAGTTGGTTGGTTCAGACAATAAAATTGAGTTCCTCGACACCCTGTCTAAAATATACGGTTTTGATACTTTTAAAACCACTTTAGAGCAAGGAATTCGCAATTTGTGGAGTTCACCTTCAGATGCAGAAAAATTAAAAAACGAAATCGAAAATTTGGCGCGATCCCTGTTTGATGCATTATTTAAGTCCCTGCAACAATCAAAAACGAAAGAAGCCTTAAAACGAATTTTAGATTCGTCTGAGGAAAAGGATGAAATATCATTTCAAGAAACTGCGATAATTGAACATGAAGATGGGCCTCTCATACAGGAAGATGGTCATCTCAAAGAGAATTGTGATAATATAAAAATTGTAGAGCCGTTTTTGGAAGAATTTCCTGAGGCGGATACCGAAAAAACTCCGGAAAGCCATTTCGACTATCCGGAGAAAGAAGAAAAGGATTTTCTTCGTACCGAAACTGGTATGGACGCCAAAACTTATGGTGGATGTGACGATGACTTGTCTGAAGAAAACGGCTCTACATATAATAACTTATCCGCGCCTACCATCGATGATGAAACGATAGATTTCAAACAGGTATTTAAAAATAAGATTCCTTTACTGCTGCGTAAGTTGCATGTTCTTACAGTTGCACTGGAAGATAAACCGAACACGCGAAAGCAGTGGCTTAGTTGCGCCCGTATTTTCGAAGAAATTGTAAGTCAGGCGATGGTCTACGGTTTTGAGGAGTTTGAGCAGATTTCTTTGAAAGCCGGCGCCTTTATTCATACGATATTGACAGATCTTGAAAAGTATTCAAATTATGGCGTTGAAATTTTACAAAAAACACATCAATTATTACAAACAAGATTAGAACAAGATCTCGATGGCTCTGACGATGGGTCGTTTAGCAAACTTGCGAAAGAAATGAACAATCCTGTTGTTCATCCCCAAGAAAAAGAGTCGAAAAGTGAGGAAGCGCCGGAGCCAAGACCAGATCTCAAAAAGGAGCAAAGCGAATTCAAGCTTCCTGGGGAGGATGATGAAGAAATTTTGAAGTTAGTCAACGAGATTTCTCATCATGCCCCTGATAATAATGTTCAACCGAGGGTTGTCGAGACGACCGAATCGCCGCTTTTGGGCACAGCGGACGTTTTAAAAAGCGACCAATTTCCTAGTACAGGTACAGAAGTCTCAGGTTCACAGCCTGACGATCATCTGAATCTGTTTAAGGAGAAGGCTGAGTTTTACTTCAAAGTGGTTGAAGATGCGTTAGAGCGATTAAAGGCGAAACCCAATGATAAAATTGCACTAGAAGATTTAGAGTTGACTTCTCATTCACTTGACGCGTTATCACAGAAATTAGGCTTAGAGCCGTTAAGCCGGATACCGGCTGCGATAGAATCTCTTGTGAGAAAAATCATCTCCGAGGAAGATTTGGTATCTGAAGAACAGCATCGCGTCATTTGCGACTTGTATCAGTCCTTTCGTGAAATCACGCAGATAGAAGAAACGGAAAGTCAACAAATTAAGCACCTGTTAGCATCTCTTCAAGAATCGGAAAGGTCGAATAAGATTATATCGTCGATTGGATAACATGAAATAGGATGATACTTTAATGCCTGAACAGCAAAGAGAAACAGACCGTGAATTAGAAGAAGTCCTGAGTAGTCATCGAACTAAAATATGTATTGTCGGTACGGGTGGAGGCGGTAATAATACCGTGACTCGGTTGGTCGAGGTCGGGATAAAAGAAGTTCGGATTATTGCTGTCAACACCGACGCACAAGATCTTCTATTTGCTAAAGCCGACAAGAAAATACTCATTGGCAAAAGCATCACCAACGGATTAGGGGCCGGCAGCGATCCCGTACGTGGCGCCGACTCAGCCAAAGAGAACATCAAAGAGATAGAAGAGGCGCTTGCGGGCAGCGACATGGTATTTGTGACATGTGGTTTAGGAGGCGGTACAGGTACCGGGTCGGCTCCTATTATTGCCGACCTGTCAAAAAACAGCGGGGCATTGACAATTGCTATTGTCACGTTACCCTTCAGCGACGAGGGAGTCGTACGGTGGGAAAATGCGCGCAAGGGTCTCGAACAACTTCAGGAAAAAGTTGATACCGTTATTGTTGTTCAAAACGATAGGTTGCTTGACCTGGTTCCGGATATGGCGTTAAATGCTGCCTTCAAAGTGGCCGATGAAATTTTAGTGAATGCCGTCAAAGGCATCACGGAGCTGGTTACGGAAAAGGGGCTGGTGAATCTCGATTTCGCTGATGTGCGTACAATTATGGAGAACGGGGGAATTGCGATGATAGGCATTGGTGAAAGTGAAAACGAGACGGATGCGGAAACGGCAGCTCAAAAAGCGCTTGAGAATCCATTGTTAGATGTTGACGTCACCGGGGCAAAAAATGCGCTTATCAATATCACCGGTGGTCAAGAGATGTCTTTAAAGTCGGCCAAAACAGTGATGAAGATTATCGCAAAACGCTTAGATCCGACTGCGAGAATTATATGGGGCGCTCGATTAGATGAAGCTATGGGGCAGGCGCTGCGTGTTATGTTGATTGTGACTCGTTTAAAATCCTCCCGTAAATCCGCTTCAGATATCGAAATGGTTTTGAAACAGACAGAAGTGAATCACGAAATTCCAAAACCCGCGAATACTCTAACGACGGTCGTCACTCAACCCGCTAAGAGCGAGAAATCCGGCAATAAAATTTTTTCCGAGATATTTGTCGAAGAATCACAAATAGACATTTCGACTATGGAGAAAGCCGTTAAAGCGCTCGAGATTGGGAATCGCAGCGAGAATGAGAGACAATTAAGAAAAATTAAAAGCGCCATTACTTCGCTTTATAATTCGTCGGAGTTATTTGGTTTTACAAAAATATCCGTTTTCGCTGAATCTATCAGTGAATTAACTGAACATGGGTTAAATGCTGATTTTGATTTATCTGAAAGTTTGATTAAACTGTATAAAACGGTTCCTTCGGTGTTAGAGGATATGATAGCGGGGGATACCGAGGCCTACCAGAAGGCCGAGGAGATTAAAAAAAAATTTA
>JBHHWX010000604.1:0-3613 GCA_046756745.1 bacterium
GTTACAAAATATTCCTATTCATGTTATGCTTTTTGCTCATTACAGGCGAGACCAGGCAAGCTCATCCGAGCCTGGGCAAAGAGAAAAAAGTCAGCCTTCAATTCCGAAATGTAAATATTCACGACGTGTTCAAAACCCTGGCCATGGCCGGGGGTATCAATATCGTAGCTAGTAAAGCGGTGCAGGGCACCGTTACGATATTTGTAGACAGCCTGAATGTCATGGATGCCCTGGGCCTGGTGGTTGAAATGCAAGGATTAGCCTATTACCGAGAGCACGGAATTATCAGAGTAGTTCAAGAAGAGGAGTACAAGAAACGCTTTGGCAAAGCCTTCAAAGACCGGATGCGGACCCGTGTAATTAAGCTCCACTACGCCAGCACGGAACAGGTGGTGAAATCAATTTTCCAATTAAAGTCAAAAGGTGGAAATGTCATCGCTGACCAGCGCAGCAACAGTCTCATTCTGGTAGACCTCCCTGCTGTTCTGCGCGATATGGAGGCGGTCATCAAACAAGTGGACGTCCCCTTGATGACCCATACGTTCAGCCTTACTCATGTGGCGGTGCAGAATGTGGAAGAAATTGTCAGGAGTATGGTTTCGTCCGGGGGGAGGGTAAAAATTGACCCCGGAACCAACCAACTTATTGTGATCGATGACCCTGAACGGATAGAACGGATAAAAAAGTTCATTGAGAAAACGGACGTACCGAGTGCGGCTGTTATGGAAATTTTTTCACTGCAATATGCAGATGCTGAGGCCGTTGTGAACCGACTGCAAAGTGAGTTAACCCCTGGAATTGGTTCTGCCGTGGCGGACAAGACCACCAACAAAGTATTCGTGCAGGATTTGCCCGATAACCTGCCTTACCTGCGGCAGCTCATTGAAACTCTGGATCAAAGAACGCAGCAAGTACTTATTGAAGCGAAGATCATCCAGATTACCCTGAAGGACGAATTTAAGATGGGCGTAGATTGGCAGGCGCTGACTAACCGTTTTGGCGGGGTCATAGACTTTAGCTCGTCATTTCGAATTCTGGGAGATAAAGATAACGGAGGACGGGTCCGGGGTACTGGAATTACGGCTGGTTCCAGTTCACTCACCGGGCTTATAGAAGCCTTGCAGACCGTGGGTAAGACAGATTTGCTTTCAAACCCTCGCATTACCTGTATAGACGGACAGGAAGCGTATATCTTGGTAGGAAGCACGGTGCCGTATAAAACCATTGACACCCGCGAAGACCAGGGGGGAACCCTGAGGACTTTCGAGAGAGTCATTACGGTTGAGGTCGGGGTCAAACTTAAAGTCACTCCCATCATTAACGATGACGGCTTTATTACCATGAAGATCAGACCCGAAGTCAGTGAAGTAACCAGCTTTAATGATAATATCCCGATCATCGAAAAATCGGAGTCCGAAACCACCGTCATTGTGAAGGATGGCGTAACTATTATTATTGGCGGACTCATCAAAGATCAGGAAATCAAGGACGAGAAACGTGTACCGTTGTTAGGGAGCATACCGCTGCTCGGCTTGCCTTTTCGTAGTAAAAAAACTACCAAGACCAAGTCGGAATTAGTGATTTTGCTTCGCCCCCAAATCCTCACAGGAGATGTGAACATGGACCGAGAAGAAGGATAATAACGACATGCTTTTATGTATTGAAACCTTAAAGAAGGGGGTAATAAAGATGAAATTTAATTTGGCAATAACGTTCTTATGGATGATGGCCGTCCTTTACATAACGACTACCGGTTCACAGACGGTTTATTATGTAGACGCCATCAACGGAAATGACAGTAACACGGGAACAAGTTGGTCCTTGGCTAAGGCTACCATAGGAGCCGCCCTGGGCCTCGTTGCCGACGGCGATACCGTGCACATTGCGGAAGGGAATTATCCCGAACGCCTCACCTTGCCGGCGAATGTAACACTGCTGGGTGGATTTCCATCTGGTGGTGGTGCCAGAGACCCGCAAGCCCATGAAACGATCATAGATGGGCAGCAGCAGGGAACGGTGGTAACCACTCTGCTCAACAGTAACGATCTACTAGATGGATTTACGATAACCGGTGGACAGGCTGGCAAGGGCGGGGGTATTTACGCGCTGGGCAGTAGTGTATTTCGCAATTTGAAGGTAGTCAATAATCAAGCAGACTTGGGAGGCGGACTCTTGTGTGCCCAAGATGTCACGATCGAGGATTGTCAAATCATGAACAATCGTGCCGCTGTAGCCCCAGCCATCGCAATTATTGGTGGCAGTACCATCAAAGATTCCATAACCGTGCGAAAAAATGACATTCGACATAATGTGACGACTTCTCAAGGATTGAGCGGCGGTGCGGTCTTTGTAACTCTACACTTAAATCTCGATTTCAGCTACAACCTGGTCGCGGAGAACAGCGCGCCTGATGGTGGCGTATTCATCGAAGAAAGTTTTGGCGAGAAGACATTGGACCATAACACCATTACCCGCAACGGCAACTGCGGACTGACTTTGAAAAACGCCTTTACGGTTCTGGTGACCAATTCGATTATTTATGATCATGCTTTAGCGGATGTGGAATTGAGGGTTGACACCTTATCGACCGTCAAGCTTCGTTATTCAGATATCCGCACCATTAGGGGCCCGCACCAGGCAGAGCAACTCATGTCATTGGACCCGCAATTTACCGACCCGGAGGCCGGTGATTATACACTTAAGGCTACCTCACCTGCTATTGCCGCGGGAGACCCAATGACGCCCTTGGAAGGTGCTGGTATGAACGCGGACTTGGGCGCGTTTCCTTATCTGCAGCAGTCAGCTCAGGTGCGTTCACCTTGGCGCGCCCGTGACCAGTTTCGCACAGGAAGCGATTTACCGAGATCGCATTATGAGGTAAGGTGAAGAGACTCTGATTCAGTGCTTTTTCACGGAACAAACGCTCAAGGTAATTTGACTTGTAATGCAACACGTCCTGGTTTGCGCTGCCGGCCACTAAGGCGGCAAGGTCGGTTGATGTAAGCCGCACAATCGAGACGAGTTGAGTTACACTGCGAAATCGCGCTTTCAGCCGACGGTAGTAACGTTTCCGACATTTAAGGCAACTAATTACTCATGAAATGTTGAGAGCCATTTGTTCTTTCTAATAATAGTCTTGCGCGCAGACGGAGACGTCTGCTTGAGCATTTCGGCGCTGTTCGGTCAAGTTTCGAGGTTAGACAGAGCTCAGTTGGGCGTTCTCGCCTGACGTAAGGTGTATAATTTTTCGACTCGCAGACTGTGTGAAAACGTAACGGGGCTGTCCAAAAAGCTCCGCTTGTCACTTCGACCGGAGGGAGGAATCTGGTGAAGCACTAACCATAGTGCGATATAAAAACAAGTGATTATGCCACGCTCTGTCCTGGGGTCAGATTTCTCGCTTGGCTCCCAAGAAACGCTCGCGTAAATGTCATGCCGGAGGCATCTTCCCTCGAACATCATCTGAGCTTGACCGTACGTCAGGTGCTTGAAAGAGGGAAGATTCCTGACGGAATGACAACACGGGGTCGTTTCTGCCCGAAAGAATGGCACGTGGGCCATGTACCACTCGAAATGACAACATTTTGTGACTTTTTGGACAGCCCCGGGATAC
>JBHHWX010000605.1:0-3606 GCA_046756745.1 bacterium
TACGTAACGCAATCGTCTCGATTGCGAGCAAACGGGACGTTTGCTTTACGTAATCAGCTTTACGTCTTCCGAAACGCCTCCACAGGCGACAGCCGCGAGGTGCGGTACATCGGGTAAATCAGAGCCAGTACCGCGATAAGTGCAATGGAAAGCAGCGGCTCTAAATAAACTTGCACTCTGCCGGAAAACCGGATATCCTCGATAACAAAACCGTAACTGGCGTACGCCTCGCTGAGATCCTCTGGTAATGGAATGGCAAACTGGGTCAAAACCGAAACCACCACAACCGAGATCACAAGCCCGACGATTAAAGCTAAAGAAACCTTAAAGAAAGATTCGATAAAAATCATGACGCTAATTTGATTAGGTTTCATCCCCATGGATTGCAGAATTCCGAATTCTCTCGAACGCTCGATGATACTCATCATGGTCGCATTAAATATTTCGATGCCGACGACGATCAAGATAAACGCTAAATAGATCACCCCGCTGACGTTATCGATCACGATGATCTGCTTCAGCTCGGGCATCAACTCTTCCCAGGACATGACTTCAAACTCTCTGCCCGTCATATCGTTGACGAGCTTTTTTGAAATATCCGCAGCTTTACGAAAATCAGTCGTGCCGAAAACCACCTGGGTAATCCCGTCGTCAAGGGAAAACAGCTCCTGTGCATTGTGTAAAGGCATGATCATGATACCGCGATCCAGCTCGGCGTGCCCCGCACTAATCAGCCCTTGAACGGTGTACACATCCGCGCCCATTTGATTGCGGTAACCCTGGGTGAGCACCACAACCGTATCCCCCACGACCACCTGCAGGTTTTTGGCCAAGGTCTGACCGAGCAGAACCCGGTGATCATCGCCAGGCTGAAGCCGTCTGCCGGCCCGAACTAAACCGGAAAACCTGGTGATACTGTTTTCTCTCTGCGGCTCAACCCCGACGATCAAAGCGCCGGCGCTGGAGGAGTCGGAGCTGACCAAACCATAGCTGGTCACGCGCCTCGAGAAGGTTGTAAAATGAGAACCGGACTCCAGAATCGTCTGCCAGGCAGTCTCATCTTGATCGAGAAAAAATGTCAAAGACTGCTCTTTTTGAAAACCTGAACGATGAATTTGGATATCGCCATGGTAAAGACGGACAGCCAACGACTCCATCGTGTCATACGTCCCGTATTGCAGCGAACGGGTCAGAGCCACCATCAAGATAGCAAAGGCGATTGCTGAGATTGTGATGAGAGTACGGCGTTTGTTGCGCCAGATGTTTCGCCAGGCGAGGTGTAGAAATTTCGTCATGGGTTCTTTAACGGGTTTGAAATTTGGCACATCTATCGCTTTATCGCGCTCTTCTCAAATTCTGCTTCGTAAAAACCGACTTCGGAATGGGTTTATCAAACACGACATCTTCAATAATCAGCACGGTCTTTTTCCCGGGTTTTTTTTCTTCGATCAGCTCGAATCGTGCCGGGAGCGTACGGCCGCCCATCATCTTGATCTCGCTGAAAAGCATCGTGCGGATCAATTCACCGCGCTCGTTGTAATACTCTGCTTTTAACGGAACGTAGTCATCGACCCGAATCCACTCGATAATCTTATCCCAAACCACCGCCGCTTCGGGAGTGGGTCTGAGCTCGACAACATAAACCTCTCCTCCCAGCAACTGCTCTTTTCCAAGCAAAGTATGGGTGTAATCGTCCACAACACTGGATTCTTTCACCAAGTCGTCATTGGTAAAATCCGAACCCATCCAGGATTGCATCATCATGGAGGGCGGAATCTTCACGTCGCGGTTGATTTTCGGGATGTAATTCCACATCTCGGTTTTGAGCTTGAGAAAGGTCAGGCCTTTTTCTTTCGCCGGAGCTAACATGAGAATAAACGCTTTCTCGGTCCCCTCCGACCAGAACTTGAATCTCATCGTGCGCTGCCACTGCGGTCGAATGACCGTCATGGTGTACGTACTGACCTGAGTAATACCTCGCATCAGCTCGTCGGATTTTTTAACAATGTCGAGCGCCGATTCTTGTGCGAATCCGTGAACAGACAAAAGAAATAACAGGATGAGGTTGATGATGATTCTTTTTATTAAACGCATGATTTGGTTATTCCAATTCGAATGTAATAAACCGGAATTGCCCGCGTCGTTCAATTTGAATCACGATAGTGTCGTACACGTCGAGCTTTTTGAGAATCGAGCGCAAGTCGGAGAGATCCTGAATATTCTTATTGTTTATAGCATGGATGACGTCGCCAGGGTGCAAATTACCTTGTGTCGAATAATTGAAATTTGCGGCGCCGGAAGCAACAAGCACGCCGGAACGTTTGCGCAGGTTTGGCAAAAAATTTGCCGTGTTCCGGTCTATGTTCATCGCTAAGATTCCCAATTTTGCAAGAAGATTTTTTTCAGGAGAAACCAGATCGGAGAACCGGTTCAGATCGTTCGGACGCTCCACAACGGCGACTCGCACGTTCAACGTATCCGAACCGCGCAACGCTTCAAGCTTCACTGAGTCCCCGATGGAACGGCTGTACAGATTCACATCAAACTGACGGCCGTTTTCCATGACTTTATCATCCAGTCGAAAAATGATATCGCCAATTTTGAGACCGGCTTGATCCGCGGGACTTCCCGGGTACACATCTCCCAATACCACGCCCCACACTCGCTGCAGGCCCAGTCCGGAGGCAAGTAAGGGCGTAATGGTTTGAGCGTTGACGCCGATAAGTCCCCGGCGGACTCTGCCGTTTTTGCGAATCTGTTCGTAGACATTTCTCACAATATTACTGGGCGCCGCAAAACCGATGCCTTCGCTGCCACCGGACTGGGACAAGATAAATGTGTTGATTCCCACGACATCACCGTTGATATCCACGAGAGGCCCGCCGCTATTCCCCGGATTGATCGGGGCGTCGGTTTGGATATAGACCATCGGGTCTTCAGGCCGAAATTGTCGCGCCAGAGCGCTAACCACGCCTAAGGACACGGAGTTCTCCAAACCCAAAGGACTCCCGAATGCCATGACCATCTGTCCCTGTTTGAGCCGATCCGAATCGCCTAATTTCAAAAAAGGCAGGCCTCGTTTCGGTATTTTTAAGACGGCCAAATCCGTCTCGCGATCCACACCCACGATCAAACAATCGACGATTTGACCCGGACCTTTCAAAATCGAACGTTTACTTTTGTTGACGGAGGCCTTCTCTAAGACAACTTGGATCCGCCGCGCGTCTTCGATGACATGGGCATTGGTGACGATATAGCCCTCCGGATCGAGAATCACTCCGGAACCACTGGTCCGCTCTTTTCGAAAGAGATTTGCGACCGAACTGGTGACACCCGGACCTACCACAAACCCTGTCGAGAGAATACGGACGATGGCCGGATTGACACGTTCCGACAGCTCCTCCAAAGCATGGCTTAATCGTGTTAACGCTGCGATATCTTTTTTGGAATTGGCTTGTGCCGGCACGTGCCGAGGTTGAGCAAACAAAATGGCGAAGATGATAAAAACGCATCGAACTTTTTCAAAACCTCTCATTCTCACATCCTTATTATTAGGCGCTTAGCGCCGTACATCGACAAAACTTTGCCGATGTTGTAAAATTCATT
>JBHHWX010000606.1:0-3602 GCA_046756745.1 bacterium
GTGACGTCTTACAACATCGACAATCTTTTGTCGATAGAGGCGCTGTAAGCGCCTATAGCACATCGTGTTCAACCGCTTCCTTTTCCATAACCGCATCTGAAAAATGCAAATTGTATTTCCCAAAATAGTAGAACCCGATTATCGTGAAAGGCACGGTGTTTAAAGCATGGCTGATCACAGAGAAACTAAAAGCTTCACTTTGCGGTATTCCGAAAAAAGCTAAGCTTTGCATACAAAACCAATGATAGGTACCGACAAAACCTGGGGACGACGGGATCATAATCCCGATACTTACCGTGACCAAAACGACGAAGCCGGAGATGAAGTTGATGTGATAGTTTTCATCAAAATCGAAAGCGATAAATATAAAATAGAGCACAACGGCATAGAGCAGCCATATGGTAATGGACGTAAAGGTGATTTTCAAATAATGTTCTGATTTTTTCAGGACAAAAAAACCTTGTATAAAGGACTTCAAGATCTTTTCGACGAAAGAAAATATTTTTTTAGGCATGATGCGGCTGAGAAGACGAGTAGTTGCCTCGGTTTTATTCATCAAAAAAAGAAGAAAAACAATTCCTGCGAGAGTAAAGGAAAAAATAAGATAGCCGGCGTTCTTTATTTCCTGAGGCAGCGGGTAGATCAAAATTGTCCCGCTTAAAAGAACCAGCAAACACAAAATATCGACCAAACGCTCAACAATCACCGTTGCAAAGGCAGAGCTTTTTGAAATTCCCTCTGACTTTCCAAGAGCAAACGCTCGCAGAAATTCTCCCAGCCGAAGCGGAAAAACATTATTTGCGGCATAGCCAATCATCACGGCTGAAAAAAGCGAAGTCAGGCTTGCATTCTTAACCGGCTCGACAAAGTAGCCCCACCGGACAGCGCGTATCCAATGGCTCAACAACATCGCCAAGAACGCAGGGATTAACCACACATAGTGAACCTTCTGAAAAGCGCCCAACATTTCGTCTACATCAATTTGGCGAAAAGCTAAAAAGATAAAAACAGCACTAATAACGATTCCGATAGCTACTTTGAGTTTCAATTGAATTCCCTTTCAAACATTAAATCGAAATGTGATGACGTCTCCGTCCTGTACGATATAGTCCTTTCCTTCCAAACGTAATTTCCCTTGCTCCTTACATTTCAAAAATGTGCCTAATTCATTGAGGGTGATGTAGTCTACTACCTCGGCACGAATAAAGCCGCGCTCGATATCGCTATGAATTGCGCCGGCGGCAATTTGCGCCCGGGTTCTGGCTTTTATGGTCCATGCCCGTACCTCTTTTTCGCCGGCCGTTAGAAACGAAATCAAGCCGAGCAAGCTGTACGAATCGCGAATCACTTTGTTTAAACCGGGTTCTTTAATGCCCAGCTCCTGTTGGAATATTTTTCTATCTTCGTCAGGAAGTTGAGAAATCTCCTTTTCCAATTTTGCAGAGATACAATCCAATTTTTTTTTCTTTCCTACGCCCCAAGCGCATTGTTGTTTGATTTCATCCTCTCGTTCCAAATCGGCGTCGCCGATATTTAATACAATTAACATCGGTTTCGCGGTGAGAAATTGAAATCCGCGCAGCATTTTCTGCTCGTGTTCTGAAAAATCGAGCTCGCGCAGCGGTATTTCAGACTCGACCGCTGCTAAACATTTCTGCAGCAGCTCCAGCTCTTTTTGCCGTTCGGGGTTTTTTATTTTTTTCAACTCGGTGCTGAGTCTTTCAACTCGATTCTCCAAAATACTCAAGTCAGACAGAAGAAATTCATCCTCGATAATTGAAAGATCGCGTTTGGGGTCCACGGTCGTTTCCGGATGCGGTACGGATTCGTCTGTAAAGAACCGTAAAACGCACAGTAATGCGTCGATGTTTTTGAGGTTGGCCAAAAATCGATCCTGAAATCCCTGTTGCTTTGTCGATCCTTTTGATAAACCCGCCACATCCCAGTACTCCACAGTGGCCTGCGTTTTCTTCGCAGTTGGATACAATGTATTCAGCCACTCCAGCCGGGAATCGGGAACTTTCACAATACTGTGATTGACGTCTTTTCCGCTTTGGGGCGAATGTTTTTCATCGATGGTGGCGTGCGTCAACGCTGTAAACAACGTCGTTTTTCCGGATTGCGGGAGCCCGACAATACCTATTCTCATAATGTCCTTTTTTCTCGTAAATCTCGTAAAATTAAAACGCATAAAATAAGACTTATTCAGGTCTTAAGCAAGTGATTTCACTAGTGAACTGTAATCGGTCAGTTAGGGTGGGTGGCGGTGTACAAGCTTCAGCTTGCTCTGGGAGGACGGCACAAAAACACGCTGAAGCGTGAACACCCAACGAATGTCTCATACCTGACTGATAGCCGTAACTGACTGATTACTGTGAACTCGATTTTGCGCGCTACCCACACTTCCGGTCATCGATTCACCCGCTTTCTTGCTTTCTGGTCGATGTTGTTTTGGTGTAGAGTGAGGTGTGATATTTCCCCATCTTCACCTTTCACAAAAGTCAACTGCGCGTCGACGACCTTGTAAAAAAACTTATGCGCCAATGTTCATCGATGACCTCCTTAAAGTGAGTTTACTGAAATGGTCGCAGCTCATCCTGTCTTCGAATCCGGCTGTTACCGGATTCTCCTAGAACTCTCTTCTCGGGCTTATCGTTACCCAGATCTTTCGTTGAAGCCGGCTGACTCGCCCCGAATTAAAATTCGTGGCTCATAGCTAAAGTCATCTAAAGATGACTGAGATTGGTTGAGTTGAGGCCGGAGACTAGTCGGCTTCAGCCGACTTGGGTTATGAGCCTGAAAATTTATTTTCAGGTTGGGCCACAAAATTATGCCAGTCTTGCTGTGTATTCAGGTTCGTAAAGAGCTTTGGATCCTCGACCAGCATAAATTCCGCATCGAGCAATTCAAACAGGTTGTGCAAACTGTAATCCTCTGTTTGAATTTGACTTTCGATAGCAGGCAGGCAGCGTTTCGAGTACACCGTGCAAAGCGGTTCCCGTCCGCGGTTAGAGCGGACACCAAAAACGTCTTGCCCGGCATAATTCTTCAGAATTTTTTCGATGAGCTCACACGAGATAAAAGGCAGATCGCAAGCGACAAAAAAATTGGCTTGATAGCCGGAATCCGTCAAACCGGCGTGAATCCCCCCTATCGGGCCTAAACCTGGGATACGATCCGGTATCACCGGAATACTCAAAAAATCATAATCATGAGAGGCGCAGGCGACGATCTTGATATCTTCCCGTTTTGCCGGCAGAGCAGATATCACACGTTCGATGAGCGTCTGACCGTCCTTTTTCAACAGAGCTTTGTTCCGCCCCATGCGGCGGCTCTGGCCACCGGCTAAGATGTAAAAATTCATACGTAACCATCACAGGGTATTATTTTTATTGACTGGATAACTGGATAAACCGGATTTACAGGATGACTACACTTCAGGTCAGTAACTATTCTGGCGTGAGAAACTTCGGAGTAGGGCTGTCCAAAAAGTCAAATGTCATTGCGAGCGAAGCGAAGCAATCTCCTAGTTTTATGCCTAAAAGCGGGGGATTGCTTCGTCGCTTCGCTCCTCGCAAAGACATCTTTTTCCCTTTTTGGAC
>JBHHWX010000607.1:0-3561 GCA_046756745.1 bacterium
GACTTTTCTCCACTTTTTCCGGAGACCGGATGTCGCCAGCGCAACTTCGGAAAACGATGACGGTTTTTCTAGCGGTGGTTACGGCCTGCTTCATCAACCCATATTTTCACAAAGGCGCGGTTTACCCGTTTCAGTTTTTCAAATTCTTTGGAAAAAACCCGTACGGCTTTTCCACCAACATTCTGGAATTCATTTCGCCCTTCAAAATCCTGTACCACAATGAAGCTTTCTACTGGTATCTGGTGCTATTGGCCATCGCCATTCTGGTCATCGTTTTGAAATTCAACTCATTTCAAACCTGGGAATTGCTGACGTTCTTCTTCTTCCTGATTTTGTCTTTTCTGGCGCGGCGAAATCTGCTGTTTTTTGCGCTCATAACAATACCACTAACTGCTCGCGGTCTCGAAGCGCTCTTGACACCAGGGAGCAAAGGGAAACGCAATTACGAAAAATGGCTTGCTCCAGTTCTGCTGTTGGCCACGCTCTGGGTTGCGGGTGACCACTTCCCGAGGTTTTACGAGAAGCGCCACGGCATGCAATTGGGGTTTTGGGGTGTACGTGAGGACGCCTATCCCCGGGCTGCTGCGGAATTTATTGTAGACAGCGATTTGCAGGGCAACATGTTTAACGATATGGGCATCGGAGGGTACCTCATTTACCGGCTGGCACCGGAGCGCAAGGTTTTCATTGACGGCCGCAATATCGATGAGGGGCTGTTTTCGGAATTTTTGAAGGCCACGCAAAGCTATCAGGAGTTTCAGCGACTTGCGAATAAATACCAATTCAATTACATCGTTATTGAATCGCGTGCACCATATCTAAAAAATCTGGTACGAAACTTAAACCACGATAAAACCTGGAAAAAAGTTTATTTTGACACGGCCATCGAAATCTTTGTCAAAAACACACCAGAGAATCAGCCGATGATTTTTTCAGCCATAAGCCACTTCAAGCTCCCTGACCACCTTTCATTCTACCAAAAGGGTATGGTTTACTTGAAAATGGGCTTCCCCCAATTTGCGTTGAATGCTTTTCTGAAAGAAATTAAAGTCAATCCGGAGAACAGCAAGGCATTGAATAACCTAGCCATGCTATTCGAAAAATTCGGTAAGCCCGATGAAGCGGAGAAGTACTACTTGCTGGCGCAAGAGAGCGACCCGGACAATCACCTGATCTGCTTCAATCTCGCCTACTTTTATGAGAAGCAGGGGAAGATAAAAGAGGCCATGGATCTGTACGGAAAAACGCTTTCCTTGAAACCAGACTTTGCGCCGGCGCGCCAAAGGCTCGAAGGGCTTCAAAGAAAGGACTGAATACAATGATCGGATCGGGGTTGAAATTTATTATGATCTAATTTTCAATCACCGTCGCGAGGCTTAGAAGAAATGGAAGATTATCGCGGTATGCCTTCTTAGACGCGGAAGCGAGCATGAAATTGCATATGAGCACATAACAAACGGCTCAACCCGACCAAAGGGCGCCGGGTTTTTGGGTTGGTTTAGTGCTTTCTCAAAGCTTTTTGGAAGCTGCAAAGTAAAGGTGCGGTCTCGCCCTTTGGCGGGTTAGCCGTGCTACTTGCTACAACGCAAGTAAAAAATAAATAAATTTTCATTGTTTTACAATGCTGCTTCATCGCACCGTTCTTTGATATACGCACTGAGCGAGGGAAATGCACCGTCCCCCCGCTCGACTCGCTCCCAGTGGGCGTACTTCACCTGTGAGACCTTGATGTCCTTCCCGGCCTGAGGTTCCTCCTAACACACTCTTACTTGCGCTTATTTGAGCGAGCGCCCAATGTTCTGATTCGGTTCAGGAGGGACCGGGAAGGCCGGGAGTATCTGTTAGACAGAGCAACCCCGGATGATTGGGGGTTCTCTTAAAGGGCTGAACACCCGGCCATCAATGGTCCCGAACAAGTGACTTTACGCCAGCCACCAGGAGTGAGAGTCAAAGAACAAAAAGTTTCTCTGGCACAGCGTCAGCTCGCCAGACGATATGCTTTCTTTCTGGCTTTCTTCTCTTGATATTGTTGCTCCAGCACTTCCAGGGCGCGCAGATTGTCCTGGTTCCACTGGTAGGGTCGGTTTTCCTGCACCAGGGCCACGATGAGCTTCAAAAGGTTGCTGGATGCCGCGACGATGTTTTTGCGATACTTTGGCAGGATGAGTTGACGTCTGAGAAATTTCATTCTGACTTCCGGAATATAGCGTGCGGTCTCTTCGGTCATTTTGTACAAGGCCCAGGAGAGACGATGATTGCCGATATGACTGATGTGGCGGCGTCCGACATAGTTTCCGGATTGGGTTTGCCTGAGGTTGTGTCCGGCATATTTTTCCAGCTTTTTGTAATGGTCGAACTCCTCGAGCACGCGGGTTTCGGCGATAAAGAAGCTGGCCATGACCTCTGAGATGCCTTTCAGGGAGGTTAGGATTCCGAAGTAGCGGGTTTGCCTAGCCAGAGTGATGAGCTGCTTGATGACAATTTTCATCTGAGTTTGTACGGTTTCCAGCATGGTAATCCAGCTTCGGATGGTCAGGCGCACAGCTTCTTCAAGTTTTTCATCGACCGGGATGCCGACGCTGTTTTGCGCCAGCTCGATGAGCTTCTCAAGGGTCTCTTTGCCATGCTGTTTGCGTGAGACGGCTTCCATTTGCTCGGCAACGGTGTCGACATCGAGCTCGAGGTAATGGCGGGGCAGAAAGTAATTGTGCAACAGCATCCTGGCGGTATCGATGTCACTGTTGATGACCGAGAGAAATTCCGGGAAGACGAGTTGTATTTGGTCGCGTAAGCGTTGTTTGTTCTGCACGAGATTTTTGCGCAACTTGTCGTAAGTGAGACTCAACTGCTGCATGGCACGCACCTGGTCTGAGAAGTCTCGAAAGAAATCGAAATAACCACTTCTGGCGTTGCTGGCGACCAGGAGGGCATCTTTGGGGTCGGTTTTGGAAAAGTCGTGATTGAAGAACGGTCTGGAGCGTTTGGTGATCACCGGACTGACCAGAACCACCGGAAAGCGCCGGGCATGGAGATAATGCGCCAGAGTGCGCCACAAGTTGCATGAGCGTTCGATGGCAAAAACGCAGTTGTGTGGGTTGATTTTGATTTCCAGGGTGTTAAGTTGGTGCAGGAGCTTATTGAAACCGGCGAAATCGGGCTTGAAGCTGAATGGTTTGCACAGGGTGATGCCGGCCGCATCGACAATAGCCGCCTGATGTTTGTTGCGACCCGGATCGACGCCAAGCACAAGTTTGTCGGCGATAAAGTGCCTTTTTGTTTGCAAAGTATTGAAAATCATTTTGGGCCTCCTTTCTTTGGCAATGACCTTTTTAGCAAATGAAAAGGTACTGCGTTGTCTTTGTCAAGAGGGATGATGTAAGATAGACATCGTTATGTTTCGAAAAAGTGAATGAAGAGAGTTTATGAGAAAATTCGTTTCTGATGCTAGGGATTGAAAGAGATGATAGAAAATGAAAAATTGAAGCTAATTAAAGCAATTTTCATAATTGCAGCATTGTGGAATTTTGCAGGAGCGGTTTTGGGTTATTTTAATACTTCTTA
>JBHHWX010000608.1:0-3554 GCA_046756745.1 bacterium
ATACTCTTTTGCTCTTAACTCAATATCATTCAGCAGGGCGCGAAGGGGAGCAAGATACAATATTTGCACCGACGGTTTCTTCTGTTTTGCAGTACGGGTGAGAGTAGGGAAAAAAACTGCCTCGGTTTTACCGCCGGCTGTTGGGGCTTCAATGATGCAGTCAACCCCATTCAAAATCACCGGAATGGCTTTACGTTGTATTGGGGAAAGCCCATCCTTCCAACCTTTCTCCTTAATAAGCTTCTGAAGTTCTGGATGAATCGTCTGTAAAATCGAAGTGTGTTGCAAGGAAGTCTCTATCATCTGTTCAAAATATTCGTTATTTGTGCCGCCATATCTTTGTTATCAGTACCGATTTGAAATAATTCACTGTAAGAGACACTGGGATTTTCTTCACATAAATCGAGAATATTGATTAATTCCCTTAATATCGGGCGTGGTTTTCTGCTAACGCTTTCTTCTCCGAATGCCGTCCAATCTTTAACAAGTTTTTCTAAGGCTTCATCGGGCAAACGTTCTTGGCTATTCCAATTGTATGCGATTCCATGAATATCTCTTACTTTGCCCGCCACAGCTAAAAGTCTTGGCTTATTCAATCCTTCGAGTGTAATCACGGGCTGTCGCATACTTATCATGCCTTCAGGGGCATTAGGCACTATGACACGTTCGGACAAAGCTTCATAGCTTTTCAAACCTGCGCGATCATCCTCAAAAAAGGTATCCGTGCCCGTAAGCATAAGTAAACAGCCGGAGAAGCCGTTTTTACCGGATTCATCGATGAGTAAGCGCAAGATTTCAAGAGCTTGTTCTCGCTGACGAGCGTGAGGAAATCTTCGGATCAATTCCAGTTCATCAACTAAAAGAAGTAATCCCTGATAACGCGCACCTTTGATAACTTCAAGAAGTGCCCTTATTCTCGGGAATACTTGATTGGCTTCCAAGTATCCTCGAACACCAATTTCCTTGAGGTTGCGGTTTGCCATTGCTCGGCTTCCGCTCAACCACGCCACTGCGGTAGATGCCGTTACTTGATCGCTCAAGCTGCGTGCCCTGTAAAAAGCACGTAAGGCAGGTGCAAAACCGGGATCAAGATCAGCTAAATAGGTAAGCTCTGATTCGACCATTCTTTCAACAATCGTCGTTAGCTTTTTTTGTGTAGCATCATCGAGCGCTGTCAAGCCCTCAATTTGGGCTGTTTTTCGATGGATATTTAAAAGCCAAGATTCGAGAATATCTACCAGAGCGCTTGAATCACGCTTTTCAAAAGTGCGCAGGCCATTAATTAACCCTGAATAAAATATTGGCAAATCGGATAACGGTTGGTCAGGTCCAATATTAACTGTGGAGACGGCGAAGTCATTATTTAATGCATATTCTCTGAGCCAAGAACACAAAAAGGTTTTTCCCGCTCCGTATGGTCCGCGAATGAACTTGAAAGGAGATTTATTATTTTGCGCTTCATGTAGAAGTTCTTTTAGATGGTCACGTGGTTTTGATTGACCGATAATCAAAAGGTCGAGATTTCTATCAGGAACAACGCCCTGTCTTAAGGCATCAATCACATCTCGTGCAGAGCGTCGCTCGATTGATCCTTTTTCTGTCAGTTTTTCGCCGATCCACTCGTAAATATTAACGCTTCTAACACTTCTTACTCGTAACGGGCTTTTACCTGATTTTCTTAGTTTTGCTGCCATCTCTGACATGTGGGCTTTTGTTAAGAACCATCCGAGCCCGTGTCGGCGGCTTGCCCGTTCAATATCATATTCAGTAAGTGATTTCGTTTCTCTTATCAGCGAGAGAATAATTTGTTCATCCGGATCAAGTTCCGGAAATTCTTTTGAAAGTTCCTTAAATCCCATGGGTGGTTCAGCCTGAGTTTTTGAATCTACAATTTCGCTTACATCGGGTGTTTCTTCTGAAATTTTTTCACTTTTTGCTTCAAGATGGCTTTCCTGATCCTGTTCAACAGCTTGAACAGTAGTTTCACTGAATCTTGTTGCAGCGCCTTCTACTAGTCGTTCTATCAGTTCATTTTTAACACCGGAAACCTGTATCCCGAGTTTCCGACACAAGTTTGATAGATCAATTCTTCTAAGCCTGCTTAACATAGACCTTTCAGACCAAGGACTTTCAGCTAACCTTTTAACCTTCTCATCTTTATTACCACTGGTTCGTAGATGGCTCTGAGAAAGAACATCATATAATTGATCGGTAGTAAGATTCTGAAGAAATTTTGTGAGCACGTCATCATTCAATTCTCTCTCTTCCGGTTCAGGTGGCAAAAGCGGTTCAGCAGCTTCCTCTTCATCTGTTTTTAAGTCACCGCCACGATCAAAATGATCCACAATATTTGAAATAACTTCAGCTTTCCTTCCCGATATTTGAATTCCGTTATGTCGGCAAAACTCTCTCACTTCATCAATATGCAAAAAATCCAAGAATTCAGAAGGGGGCACCAAAGCATTAATCAGGCGTTGTATTTTTTCTTCTTTGCTACCACTTACTTGCAAACCTGTTTTTTCCAATGCGTTGTAAAGTTGTTCATTTTTCATCCCGCTCAATAGCCGTTCATACGCGTCTTTTTCTAAATCAATTCCCCATGCTCTACGAATTTGTAAGGCGACTTCTTCAGCTAATAGATAGTTGTGTTCGTATGTTAGAACTAATCCGGTGAGAAGCAAATGATTTCGAGCGGAGACATAAGCGCCGGGAACATCCCACAGTTGTCTGATATCAGGATGATGTTCTAACAACAGATGTTCGCGAGTCCAAATGCCAAGTTCAATGCGGAGTGCTTCCAAAAGCAATGCCTCACTTCGGTCTATTTCGTTATCGCTTTCCCACGCATTTTTCAAAACATTAATGTAGAGTTTGTAGTTCTTCACTTCAGAAAGCCCCTTGCCGGTTTGGGCTTTTGTTGTCATTTCTTTTGTAGCCTGCATAACCGTTTCTTGGAAACCTTCGATAGGTAACTGGTGATTTGGTGCTTCGAGTAATAATTTAAGGAACGCATAAGTAGGCGGTCGAGAAGGCGCTAATGCTCCGGCAACATAAGTTAATGAACTTAATGCAGATGCAATTTCTTGAACGATTACAGTTCTCGGCAATCTTAAGTTAGCTGATTCATCAACCTTATCAGCCGCTAGTTGGTCAATTGCTGCGTCAGAATATTTTTCCAGAATTTTTAAAATTTTCATTTCTCCAATTTCTCCGTAATACAATAAAAATTGTAAATAAATAAGTTTAAAGAACTTAGTTGTGAGTTTGGCAAGATAAATTGAAAATTGAAGATGTTATGGCATATAAATTTAAAAAATATAATCTCAATTTATTACAATTGAAATAAGATGGTTCAGAAATCTTAAGAGTTTAGCTTGTTACAATTTTTTTTAAATTACAATAAAAAGAAATTGGTAGACTGTTCTGTCATTTCCGTCCGGCTGTGGGCTCCATCCCATCAGTTAAAATCTATACTTTTTAAAATTGCGTTAAAAATTAAGGTTCTTCTCCCAAGTCTGGTAAAGTGTACTACATGTAGTATGCTAAGGAACTAT
>JBHHWX010000609.1:0-3539 GCA_046756745.1 bacterium
GTTATTTATCGTATACGGCAAGGGTTAGACCGCCCAATGTAAAGGTTGGAGTCATAACTTTAGTTAGCGATGTTTTCAGGTCAATTTACTTAAGGAATTAATCTATGTTTGGAAACCTGTTTAAGAAAAAACGTTATTTATTCGAGGACGAAAGCACCCTGCTCGTCGATATGGATCACTCCGCAGGGCGCTATTATGACGAAGCGATGAAGAAGCTTGAAATCGAGTCTTACCGCGGGGACGAGATGGTGGTGAATATGGGGCCGCAACACCCGAGTACCCATGGTGTGCTGCGTTTAGAGCTTGTCATCGACGGCGAAGTGGTCAAAAAAGTCACCCCGCATATCGGTTACCTGCATCGCAATTTTGAAAAACATGCGGAGAACATCAGTTACAACGAAGTGATTCCGTTTTGCGATCGTATCGATTACTTGGCTTCCATGAACCAGGATTTGGCCTATGCTTTAGCGGTTGAAAAATTGCTCGGACTCCATGAGCTGCCGGAAAAAGTCGAGTATCTGCGGGTTCTTTGTTGCGAGCTGAACCGGATCGCCAGTCACTTAGTTGCCGTTGGAACATTTGGGCTGGACGTGGGCGCGATTACACCGTTTCTGTGGGCATTCCGCGATCGTGAAAAAATCCTCGATCTCCTGGAGTGGATTTCGGGCGCCCGCATGCTTTACAACTACATTTGGGTCGGCGGCGTGTCGCGCGACATGCCGGATGGCTGGCTCGAAAAAACACGAGAGTTTCTCGACGCTTTCGAACCCAAGATGGTGGAATTCAATAAGCTGCTTACCAAGAATCATATTTTTATCGAACGTACGGCAGACGTCGGTATCCTCCCGGCTGACGTCGCCATTAGTTACGGCTGTTCGGGCCCGGTTCTCAGAGGTTCGGGAGTGAAATGGGATATTCGCAAAGATGAGCCGTATTCCTACTACGGGAAGTTCGAATTTGAAGTGCCGGTCGGCAAAGGAGAATTTGGACCGCTCGGCTCGGTTTTAGATCGTTATTTGGTTCGAATTGAAGAGATCAACGAGTCGATCAAAATCATCCGCCAGGCTCTGGAGGGGATTGAGCCGTACCGGGAACAAGATTCAAAAGCCGCGCTCCCGCGAAGAATCCGGCCGCCGGCCGGCGCTGAAGCGTATGTGCGCAGCGAAACACCGCGCGGAGAATTGGGCTACCTGATCCGCAGCGACGGCACGGATGTCCCGAGCCGGGTGAAAGCTCGCTCACCCTGTTTCAGCAACATCAGCGTCATCGATGATATTTCAAGAGGCGGAATGATCGCGGATTTGGTGATCATCATCGGCAGCCTTGATATCGTGTTGGGGTGTATTGATCGTTAAAGTAACCCCATCGAATGTTCGTTAGAAAAAAATAAAATAACGCCACGGATTCACACTGATTGACACAGATAAAAGTATAAATTCAGTTTAAAGATTAATAGGCAGTATAAACGAAAGTATGGTTACTCATCAATTTCGGAAAAGAGAAAGTATTAACAAAATCCGTGTTTCATCAGTGTGAATCCGTGGCTAAAACATTTTTAATGAACCCTATTTTACACACAGATTGACATAATACTATAGCGCTTGCGTTTATTCTGGCTGGCGCTTTTTTGTGTTCACAAACTAACCGGTATTGGAAGCCATTATGCAGGCAAAGGAAATAATTCTCACAATCCTGATTCTGTCGTCTGTTGGATTTTTTGCGTTGAGCGTTTTCCGTCTCTATCGTCTCGTACAACTCGGGAAGCCTTCTTATGAACCCGTTCAAACATTTGGCTGGCGTATTCGGTCTGTTTTAAAGAACTTCTTTGGACAGGCGACGGTTGTTCGAGAACTCTCCGGCTGGGGACATTTTTTCATCTTTTGGGGGTTTCTCGTTCTCGGTCTGGCCACCATCGAAATGTTCATTCGCGGCTACAATCCGGATTTTCATTGGGGACAGGTTTTGGGGGGAAGTATCCATTCGTTCCTTGCCACTACCTTTGACTTCCTGGGATTCGGCGTGATAGTCGCCATCATCATCGCATTCATCCGGGGATTTATTATCAAACCCGATCGGCTCAGTAAGCTGCGCGGCAGCGCTGCCGGCAGAATGGACGCGGTTTTTATTTTAGGGATGATTTTAACCTTGATGATTTCCATGTTTTTTACACATGCATATCTCATCAACAGCGGACGCATGCATTCCGGGTTCACTCCGGTTTCGCATTTGTTTGCGACCTTTGTTCCTGAAAACGTAAACGGAATCCTGCCAACCGGATACCACATCGCCTGGTGGATACATAACTTGATCATTTTGCTTTTCCTGGCTTATATCCCGCATTCGAAACATGTGCACTTGATCGGTGCTTTGCCGAACATTCTCTTGCGCAGAAGACCGGAAGACCGCAAACGCGGCGTCTTAAAAACCATCGATTTCGAGTCTGTCGATTTTGAGTCGGAGGACGTCAGTTTAGGCGCCGGCGCGATCACTGATTTGACCTGGCCGCAGTTGTTGGATCTCTATGCATGTACCGAATGCGGCCGCTGTCAGGATAGTTGCCCGGCCTATCACTCTGGAAAAGAGCTCAATCCTGCACTTTTAATCCACGATCTAAAGGAGCACTTGAACGACGTGGGACCGTCTCTTTTGAGCGGGAAAGGCAGTGCAACCGGCAAAAACCTTGTTGGCGATGTCATCAGCGAAGCGGTGATTTGGGGCTGCACTACCTGTTTGGGCTGCGTTGAAAGCTGCCCGGTCTTCATCGAACATGTCGATACGCTGCAGGATATGCGCCGGCATCTCACTATGGATTTGGCACAGGTCTCGCCGGAGGTTGCAAAAACGCTGGAAAATATGGAAAATATCGGCAATCCCTGGGGCCTGCCTCAGCAAAATCGCACAAAATGGTGTGAGGATTTGGACGTCCCCATTATGAGCGAGAAAAAAGAAGCGGACTATTTGTACTGGGTCGGCTGCGCCGCGGCGTTAGATACGAAGAATCAAAATGTCGCCCGTTCTTTCGCCAAAATATTAAATAAAGCCGGAGTTGATTTTGCTATTCTGGGTACCGAAGAAAGCTGCACCGGTGATTCAGCGCGGCGACTTGGGCAAGAATTCCTTTTCCAAATGATGGCCGAAAATAACATTGAGACGCTCAAGAAGTATAAGTTCAAGAAGATCATTACGTCCTGTCCTCATTGTTTCAATACGCTGGGCAATGAGTACAAACCGTTGGGCGGCGACTTTGAAGTCGTTCATCATTCCGAATTCATCTCGGAATTGCTCGAAAAAAACAAAATCAAGCCGAAAAAGAATATCCACAAAAAGGTCACGTATCATGATGCCTGTTATTTGGGACGGCATAACGGAGTCTACGATGCGCCGCGTTCGGTTGTGAATTCCGTCAGCAGCGGCGAAATTGTTGAAATGCAGCGTTCGCGTGAAAAGGGACTCTGCTGTGGCGCCGGCGGCGGTATGATGTGGATGGATGAGGAGCCTGACAAACGTGTGAATCTGGTGCGCTTTGGCGACGTGGAAGA
>JBHHWX010000610.1:0-3531 GCA_046756745.1 bacterium
CTGCAATAACCAGGTCTCTGTTTAACATAAGCTTTTCATCCGCAATTAACAGGCGGGCTGATTGCAGAGTTGTCAACTTGTTTCTGTGCTCTTCAAGAACATCACGGTTGGTTAACATGTTGAGCACTTCAAAACGTCCTAACCCTTTTGGGTCATTTACATCCGTTTCATATGCTTTGATCAAGGCATCAATTTTAATCATTTGGTCAACTTACTTAATTTTCCTAGTAATTTATAACCTTTTGTCGATGCAAAATATAGCACTGCTGTTTCAAAAACAAGTGGTACGCTTAGAAAAATAAAGGCACTTCAATTTTCTTGCCCAAAGAGCCATCGTAAACATTCAGAAGACAGAAAGATGGAGGACAGAAAAATGTTTGCCCCACTTTGCATGGCTTCATCTCCTTGAGCCCAACTTCCCTGACAGGAGCCAAATGCCATTTTTCTGTCTTACATTTTTCTGTCATAGCTTTTGTTGTCGCCAACATAAAATTGTTATGCGATATGTCGTTCGTATGTTATTATCACTCAAAAGTCAGAGACAATATCTGAAAAACTGACCAATAAGTTTTCTAAAAACCAAAAGCCTACCGGCAGTCCCACGGATTGCTGATATCGGTGTAAGCGGCAAAGTCGATGGATTCGAAGGCAACTTCGCCGAACTGGCCGGCGCTATTCAGCAGCGCCGAATTGCCGGTGGCCAGACTATCGTTTGGAGAATCGAAGTCGGAGAGGAACCCCCAGCCGGTGTTGCGCTCAGCCGTGTTGTTCAGGAAATGGTTGCCGTCGCTCCCCAGAAACATCGTGAAACCATCGAAGCCGTTATCGTAGGCGCGGTTGTCGAGAAATTCATTCTTGTTGGCGTTCTCGAAATAAAAGCCGGATCGGCAATTGTCGTAACTTCTGTTTTCGGTCACCGTGTTTTCACTGGCTCCGGCCAGAAACACAAAGCCGTGAAAGCGGTTGCTGTGCGATGTGTTCGCGCGCAGAGTATTCTTGATCGACTCCACATAGATGGCAAAGCCGAGCACCCCGTTGTCATGGGCGAGGTTGTTCTCGATCCGGTTGTTTTGGGATTGATCGGTGAATTGCATTCCGCGCTTACCGTTTCCGTATGCTTCATTGCCGGTCAGAAGATTCCCGTAGCTGCCGGCTATTGTGAATCCGTCTTCCGCTTGGTTTTTGCCGGAGACGTTTTCGCGCAGCGTGTTGTTGTTTGAGTTCGATTCCAAAACGAAACCCGCCACCCCGTTGCCGGTCGCCGAATTGCCCTCGAGCCGGTTGTTCGATGAGGCGATCAGGTGGAATCCCGCCTGATTGCGGCACGCCTCGGAGTTTGTAATGGAACCGTTGTTTGACGAGATGAGCCGGATGCCTTCCTCTGCGTTTTCGCAGGCCCGCACCGAGGTCAGTTTGAACTCATCTGTCTTTGATAACCCAATGCCGACGCCGTTGCCTCGAACCACGGCGTTTTCGATCACGATACCGCGATGGCGCGTCGATTCGTCGGTCGCGATGCCGGCGTTCGGCATATTTCGGATTTCGAGACCTTTGAGCACGATGAAATTTTGGTCCCTGTCGATCAAGATTCCGTTCGTCCCCGCAGCCGCGCCGCTGCCGTCGATGACGACGGATTCGAACCCGGTGTCCGTTGCATAAGCTGACAGGGTGATCGCCGCGTTCTTTTCCCCGCTGTGGCTAAACCGCAACCCAGATTCCGCGTATACTCCGGCGCGCACATACGCGACATCGCCCGGCTCGAGCAGACTCATCGCTCGGCTGATGGTCTTGAACGGACCGCTTTTTGTTGTCGAATCCCAGCTTGCGGACAAGCCGCTGTTCGAATCGCTCGCCTTTGCATCCCAACCGTTTATGTAAAACGTTTTCACGCCTTCGTAACCCGGGTTCATGGAATTATGGTTGCAGGCGGCATGTAATACGAAGAGCCCAATCTGCCATATTCTCATCTTCATCTCGAACCTCATTAAATTTATCCCTTCATTTGATCAATTAATTGGTCGTTTGAAATGCAGAATATATGACAATGCATCCTTGACAATAAAAGCTAATTTCAAATTATCATCAAAAGCAGGGAGGGAAACCTTTATGAAACAAGAACGGTTCAACTCGAAAATAGTTGTACCCTTGACGCTTATCGCTGTTGTCCTTTTGGTGACTGCTTTCAGCCGAGGCTCTGTCGATAACCCGCCTATCATTCTCAATGTTCTCCCTATTGGCAACATTTCTGTTGGGGATGCAGCAGCCCGTAAAATTGCGCTGCCTTCTGCTCTTACCCGGTCATTCGTAGAAAATGAGTCACCGCTTTACATTCATGTTTTTTTCGGTTTTTTGGAGAAGAGATCATCGATGGGATTGTTGGGCCCTTTAACTTTCCGACCGTGACCGGTTTAATCGCTTTGGATGTCGGCGGAACGAGCCCGCGAGAAGAAATCGTGTGGTCAGATAGTGTCAACCTGTTTTTTCTCGATCTGGATGTGGAAGGGGGCGGCCACGCCTTGGCGCCTGCTCCGGCGTTTCCGGTGGGACCGCTCGCTGCCGTCAATATTACCGGCACTGGGAGAAAAGAGCTGGTGGCTGCAAGTGGGGAAGACCTTTTCCAGTTGGATCTGGAGTGCTCATAGTAAATAGTGTCTGAACGAAAACTGTTAACATAGCTGTCATTGCGAGGCGTTTTTTGCCGAAGCAATCTCATGCCGTGCCTAATAAGGAGATTGCTTCGCTGAGAAACGCTCGCAAAGACATCAAAAATCAAGTTTTCGTTCAGACACTAAATAAGGAAAACCACCCTGTGTTTGCTAACGAATTTGGCTTAACGCCACCGTCAGAAAATCAAATTAATAACGAAAAAATCATGGCCGGGATCAAATGAATCGTTAAATCATCTGATATTTTGATGGTTTCAAAAGCATCTTTTGATATCATGATTCCGTCGCCAACTTGAAAATGATTGCAGAATTGAATCAAACCCCGCATATCGCGCGAGGTGATTTGATTGCTGTATTTGATTTCAATCGGCAGGATCGTTTCTTGCAATTTTATGATAAAGTCAACTTCGTATTTATTTTTCCAATAGTGAATAGTTGGAAATTCTGTATTTGTTTGAGCCATATAAAATGCTCTCAGCTCTTGGAAGATTAAATTTTCAACAATTTTATTCGTTTCAGCTTCCGATTGAGATGCAAAAGTAGAATGAAGGGCTTGAGTTAGCGCAATATCTGTGAAATAAATTTTATTGTTTCTGCGCAAGGCTTTTGTTGGAGATGCCGTAAAAAAAGTAGCCGGCGCGATGAGAAAAGCTTCCTCGAGATATCGAATGTAATTGGAAACAGTTTCTTTTTTGATGCCTAAATTGGTGCTAATGGATGCGATACTTTGAGTTGAAGTATTTGTAGCAGCTAAATATTGAGTTAATCTGAGTAGATTTCTTGAGTCCCGAATCTCATAATTTAACAAAATGTCTTTGAATAATATTAACGTCAAATAATTTTGTCGTAAGAATTGATACCACTG
>JBHHWX010000611.1:0-3524 GCA_046756745.1 bacterium
TCATGCATCAGACTGTCCTCGGTCTGGAAGCCGTGAAACAGATGGAAAAAGCCGGTGATTTTCCTGATGTCATCATCGCACCGTTTGGCGGCGGCTCCAATTTTGCCGGTATTGCCTTCCCTTTCTTGATGTACAACCTGCGGGAAGGCAAAAAGACCCGGTGCATAGCCGTCGAGCCTGCCTCGTGTCCGAAGCTCACAAAAGGTGAGTTTAGGTATGATTTTGGCGATACCATCGGTCTCACACCTCTGTTGCCAATGTATACATTAGGCCACACCTTTGTACCGGCCCCCATCCATGCCGGCGGATTGCGCTATCACGGCGCCGGAGCCATCGTCAGTCAGTTACTTAAGGACAAAGTAATCGAGGCATACGCGCTGCAGCAGTTGGAGTGCTTTGAAGCAGGGGTCAAATTCGCCCGCGCTGAAGGTATCCTGCCTGCTCCGGAAGCAACCCACGGACTGGGCCAGGTGATCCGGGAAGCTCAGAAAGCGAAAGAAGAAGGAACGAAAAAGACAATCCTGTTCAACATGTGTGGTCACGGTCATTTCGATATGAGCGCTTATGACGACTATTTCAACGGCAAACTTACGGATCACCATTTGACGGATGAGGAATTGCATTCGGGACTGAAAGATCTGGAGACGCCGGCGGCAGCGTAGAGCGATGCGAATATACGAATCATACTAATGATACGAATTTGTATGATCCGTATTATTCGCATATTAGTATCGATAAGGTTTTCAAGGAGGTAAATTAGGCGATGATCGCAAAAACCATTGCCCATTACAAAATTCTTCAAAAGCTTGGTGAAGGCGGCATGGGAGAGGTTTACCTTGCCGAAGACACCCAACTCGACCGCAAAGTAGTCCTGAAGTTCTTGCCGCCTCACGACACCTTAGACCCGGAAATCCGGGCCAGATTTAAGCACGAGGCCAAGGCTATTGCAGCTCTGAACCATCCCAATATCATCACCATTTATGAAATCGCTGAACATGAAGGCCAATTTTACATCGCAATGGAATATGTGGAAGGGGAGTCGTTGCGGGAAATCATGGATTCTAACCTTACTAAACTTTTGAAGTTTAGTAAGGTTTTGGATTACGCCAGCCAAATTTGTGAAGGATTGCAAGCAGCACATCAGGCTGACATTGTTCACCGTGATATCAAGCCGGCCAATATTCTGTTAGAGAAAAGCGGACGAGTGAAGATAGTTGACTTTGGTCTGGCCAAGTTGAAAAATGTGACCAGGCTGACCAAAGAATCTTCCACAATGGGTACGCTAAGTTATATGTCGCCGGAGCAAATACAGGGCGCCGAGGTTGACCAGCGCTCGGATATTTTCTCATTTGGCGTCGTGCTTTATGAGATGATCACCGGGCAGTTACCATTTAAGGGTGAATATGAGGCGGCGGTCTCTTATTCAATTATGCACGAGGAGCCGGAACCTCTGGCACGCTACAAAACCGGTATTTCGGATAAATTTCAACGCATTATGGACAAAACCTTAAGTAAGGACACGACCACCAGATATCAAAGTGCCGCTGATTTATTAGCAGATTTGAAGGGGTTGTGGAAGCAGATTGAAACAGGGAAAGCGAAAGTGCCGCCAACTCCCAAGAAGCTTCCAAAAGGAAAGCCCGTTTACCTTTACGGCAGTCTTGCTGTGCTCGCCGCTTTAGTAATTTTGATTGGTCTCTATTTTTTCCCCTCCATCCGGAACCAACCTTCCGTTCCTGCCTGGAAAATCAAGCCACTGACAGCATCCGTAATATATGAAGGTGCGCCGACATGGTCGCCTGACGGCAGTCTAATCGCCTATAATGCCATCGTTGGTAATTCTGATATCTACATGATGTCGCGCGGTGGCGGCAAGCCCATTCAACTGACCGACACTCCGGCCGACGAGCTCAATCCGCGATGGTCTCCAGATGGCTCAAAGATCGCGTACATATCGGATCGTGGTTCAGGAGCGACAGTCTTTTCAGTGCCATCATCAGGTGGCGCGGAACGCAAGCTGGCGGAAACCGGGCTTCCCTTCCTGGAGCGCGTTTTTGCGGTTTTGTTTTCTATGGGTGATCTCCCCTGGTCGCCTGACGGAAAACAATTGCTTTTTCCACGAATGAAAGCAACAGGAGAAACGGCTGTTTGGCGAGTCAATTTAGAGACTGGCGAGGAAGCGCAGCTTACCCACCCACCAGCGGGCAGCAACGACCTGGCTGCCTCCTGGTCATTTGATGGGAAATCGATTGTTTTTCAGCGCAATCAGGCGGGTCTCGGCAGCCTCTGGCTGATGCCAGTTAGTGGAGGAGAGCCAAATCTCTTACTCGGCCATCAGTACCATAATATCCAGCCCACCTGGTCGGCTGACAGCCGCAGAGTTGTGTTTGTCTCAAACCGCGCCGGTCATGACAACCTCTGGGACATCGATATCTCCTCAGGAGAAGTACGTCAACTGACCACCGGGCCCGAACGTATCTATTGCCCGAGCAGCTCTCGTAATGGCCCGCTCGCTTATGCCGATTTCAGTCACCAGACAGATCTCTACTTGCTGCACGTGGATAGTGGCACCGAGGAGCGGGTTACCTTCCATAAAGGTGATAACTTTGATGCACATTTTTCTCCGGATGGCGAAAACGTGATTTACCAATCCCAACGCACGGGTGATCATGAAATCTGGCTGCAGGATTTGGAAAGCAAAGACGAAATCAACCTGACCAACAATCCCACAATCGACATAAAGCCGGATTGGTCACCTGATGGACAGGATGTCGTGTTTTTGTCAAATAGAAGTGGTACGTTTCACCTCTGGATGATGAATGCTGATGGCAGCAATGTGCGCCGCCTCACCGAGCAGCCTGTCCTTCTCCCCTCGAATTTCTGGTCATACAGCCTGAACGTGAGATGGGCCCCCGACGGAAAAACAATTGGCTTTATCGCGCAGGGCGAAGAGGGACGCGCACTATGGACGGTTAACAGTGACGGCAAAAATGCACGAGCCATTCTTCTCGGGGCGCACAGTTTCGATTGGTGGCTGGATAGCCGTCACGTGATTTACAATAGTGTTTCGACACATGAATTACGCGTGGCCGATCTTGAGACGGGTGAAGAGACGGTTTTGTACCAAGGGCCGCTCACAGAAATATTCGTGTCTGCCGATGGCCGCTCGGTTGCTTTTTGCCATGCTGCCGGCCATTGGAATGCGGACATTTACCGATTACGTCTAGAATTGCCGGAATCTTCGGATGGGCTGCCCCGGTCTTTTGGCGAACCTGAGAAGCTCACTCATGGGGAAGGCAAATGGCATGTCCATAATGGTGCATGGTCACCAGATGGCAAGACTATCATTTACACTCGCGATGAAGATGAAGGAGACCTGTATGTTATCGAGAATTACAAGTAGGGTGTAAAGAATTTGATAAAGTACAGCGAAGTATTGAGGTATTTCTGTAAGTTACAGAACATCAAGTACATGCACCTAAGAATAAGTAATTTACTCTGATGAAATACAGACTGGGCATAGA
>JBHHWX010000612.1:0-3520 GCA_046756745.1 bacterium
TGTCCCTTAGATTCGCTCACTATGGTCGGGAAAAAACCCTACCAGACTTTGAAGACGGCGAATCTGAAATGGAAAATGCCCATTATCTCACCCCCGAAAAAGTATTACAGCTTGCTATAAAAAAGGAGCGTTTGCTGCTGATTATCGGGGACCCGGGATCCGGCAAGACAACCCTGTTAAAATATTATGCTTTGAATTGTCTCGATGAGCAAGGTAGAAAAAAACTTGCCTTGAAACGCGAGTTTATTCCGATTCTCTTGCCTTTGCGAAAAGTTGACCCTAACAGGCCGTTTTGTGAAGCGCTGAGCGAATGGGCGACCGCCAAGAACTACGAGTTTTCAGCCAAACAGTTCGAAAATTGGCTGGAGAAGCGAGGCGCCCTGGTGATGCTCGATGGCCTGGATGAAATTAGCGAAATCGAAAAGCGCAAGCAGGTCTGTGAATGGATTGACAATGCCTGCATCGCTTACGGCAATTCTCAGTTTATCGTCACCTGCCGTTATACGGGTTATCGGGTTACCGAAGGGGTTGAATTGCACTCGGATCAATTGAGGACCGAAGTACGTGATCTGGATTCGAAACAACAGGAGCTTTTCCTGAAGAACTGGTTCACAGCCGCCTATGACGAAGAACCCGATGCAAAGGATCAACCACAAGACGTCGCAGATGCGGTCTTGAAATTTCTACAGCAAGAAGAAAACAAGAGCTTGAAAAGTCTGGCCGGCACGCCGGTTTTACTGCAAATTATGGCAATTTTGTGGAAAGAGTATCGCGGTCTGGTTTCAGGGAGAGCTTCGTTGTATGAAAAGTGTACGGATTATTTGCTTGACAGGCGGGATCGCGCGAAGAAACTCGACCCTGTCCTCCCGGCTCATCAAGCGAAAATTCTTTTGCGACCGCTAGCCCTTCTGATGCAAGAAAAGCTTAAATCAGACGACATTTCGAGTAAGGACCTAATTGACTTCCTAACCAATACGGAACCGATTGAAAATGTCAAACCCGGCACTGACTTACAGGAGTTTGTGGATAATCTTTACGAACGGGCGGGACTTTTTAAGACTTCTTCCGACGACCACTACATTTTTAGCCACAAATCGTTCCGGGAATTCTTAGCTGCCGAACAGCTCGCCAAAGAAATTCATCAGAAAAGCAGCCGCGCCAATTTACTTGTTAACAATTTTGAGGACGGGTGGTGGCGGGAAACATTACTCTTTACTTTGACTTTGTCAAACCCAGTTGTTTTGCCGGAATTCATGCAGGTTTTTTTACCACACAAAAATAATGCCGGCGGCTTTCCGACGGTGCTTGAGCAAATTATTAAGGAAGCCCAGCAAAAACCGGTTGAAACCCTTGGAAAATTTATTCACGATTCACGCAGAGCCTGGCAGAACCGCCACAACGCGCTGCACTGTTTGCGCCTGATCTCCTCTGAGCCGGCGAAAGCAGTCGTGAAAAAAGTCTGGGAACAAGAAAAAAACCAAAAACTCAAGACTTATGCAGAAGAAATCCTATCTGAGTGGCAGGCAGAACAAGAATTAACAGTGGAAGTCGCTGAAGAAATACATATCGCTGAGGAAATTAAAATTGGTGAGAAAGTAAACTCTTTCCGAAACCCTATCGAGCTCAACACAGAATATATCCTAAGCAAAGGCGGCAAATATGAATACTCAGTTTCTAAAAAAGAAACTGAAGTCCCCGACATCTTTTTTGCTAAATATCCCGTCACCAACAAACTTTATCGGCGTTTCATCGACTACCTTTTAGGCAGAGGCAAGCAGTTGGGCGCTGACTTTTTAGCACGCGAAGAATTTGCGAAAAGCTTACTGAAAATGGCCGAAAAAATCGAAGGTTTTGTGAAAGACCTGGGAACAAATTCAAACTTGTGGGCTGAGAAACTGCGCTCGAAATACGATCAAGAAAAACGCTTTAATGGCGACGACCAGCCCGTGGCCGGGGTAACCTGGTTTGCAGCTACCGCCTATTGTCACTGGCTCACCGAGCTGCTCCGGGCGCTGATGGCTGCAAGAGGAGAGCCTGAAAAAGAGAGGACATTTCGCTTGCCAAAAGAAAAAGAGTGGGAGTGGGCTGCCGGCGGCGGCAAACGCAAATATCCCTGGGGCGACAAAGAGCCGGACAAAACCCGCGCTAATTTTGGTCAAGAAGTCGGCCACACCACGCCGGTGGGTTCCTACCCGGAAGGCGCCACGCCGGACGGCCTCATGGACATGGCCGGCAACGTCTGGGAGTGGATGGAAAACTTATATGGTCAAAGGGATTTCCCAGATGCCCGCTCGTTGCGTGGCGGGTCGTGGAACTATGAGGCTGTCAACCTGCCGTGTTCCGCGCGCTACGGGAGCTACCCACGGAGCGTCTGGAACGACTACGGCTTTCGTGTTGTGTGCATCCGGTCATAATTTTTTGAGACTCTGTTTTTCTGTCCATCTGGTACTCTGATTTTCTGATTTTTTTTTGAAATAAGGAGGATAGCATGGCCAACCAGGATCTTCTCATCATCAAGAAAGGGTATGATTTTTCTAAATGGCTTTTGCAGCACACAGGTAAGTTCCCCAAAAGCTACCGTTTCAGTGTGGCGGCAAAATTAGAAAACGCTATTCTGGATTTCATCGAATTGGCAACCGTAGCAAATATGCGCAGGGATAAGCTCTGGCAAGACTGCGCCTTTTATTTCGGTTGAGTTATGAGCTTCGATTTGTCAATTTAAAGTCCTACGAATTTGGCAGCAAACAAGTGAATGAACTAGGCAGGCTGTTAGGCGGTTGGATAAAAAAACCGGGCGGCAACCCTGTCGCCTAAAGGACTTGACTTTGGTCAAGCGGCTGAGAGTCCAAAACAGATGCCCGCTCGTTGCGTGGCGGGTCGTGGAACTATGAAGCAGACAACCTGCCGTGTTCCGCGCGCAACAGGAACAACCCACAGAACAACTGGAACAACAACGGCTTTCGTGTTGTGTGCATCCAATCATGCCCAATTTTTCTGCTCGTGCCCTGATGCCGGTATTTCAAGGAATACCTGACCGCGGTTCGGGCATGACATGCGACTCTTTGGCCGGAGCTACGCTCGCCATGAGCGAGTAAGCCCAAACATAACTTTCTGCAGGGCTGCTTTAGTAGGAAGTCTCGAACGAGCAGCCTGTTTTGCTATGAAAACGTACAAAAATCTTTTTCAAAAAATTACGGCTTTTGAAAATTTGTTATCCGCAGCCAACAAAGCAGCAAAAGGGAAACGGGAAAACGCCAACGTTTTAAATTTCTTTTTCGAACTAGAAGAAAATCTGTTTCGGCTCCAGGTAGAACTGCAATCTCAGACCTACCAGCCCGGAGACTACAGTACGTTTCATATATACGACCCCAAACCACGTATGATCAGTGCTGCACCATTCCGGGACCGGGTTGTACACCACGCGCTGATAAATATCATTCAACCTCTATTTGAACGTAGTTTCATTCTTGACTCATATGCAAACCAGGTTGGTAAGGGCACACACAAGGCAATCCGGCGC
>JBHHWX010000613.1:0-3518 GCA_046756745.1 bacterium
GGCTAGCCATGAGCGCAGGATTGCTGAGTTTATCGACTATTCTTTGCACCTCAAGCTAAACCCGAAGGCGAGAAAGATGGGACCGGTCTCGGGTGGCATCGATTTTGTTGGATTCATCGTTCGACCTGGCTACGTGCTGGTGCGGCGGCGCACACTCGGGAATTTGAAGGCGAAGATTCAGACCATGCGCCGTGAGCTAGTTCAAACCCGCATGCAAAGCATCTTTTACAGATTTGACCGTGAAGCTCAGCAGCAACACCTGGCTATTTTGAACTCGTATCTGGGACACTTGAAGCATGGCCGCTGCCACAAGGCCATATTGAATCTGTGGCAAGCCAATCCTTTCCTGGAGTTGTATTTCAGATTTGAGCACGGGAAAGTCATCGACAGATTCAAAGCATTGAAGCGAGGGCAACTGACACTGAGAAGGCAAGTCAACCTCGTTCATCGGCTGTTCAAGTCGCATGTGTGTCTCATCCAGGTCGGATGCTATTTCGAGATTTTCGGAGAGCATGCGCCGGCGATGGCAGAGCAGTTGGGGCTAAACCTGCTACACGGCTGGCGTGGCTGGCAAGACGCCTGCGGCTTCAATCAGAGACGCCTGCCACAGGTCGTCAAGAAATGTATTGACAACAAAATCTCCATTGCTATCATTTGTCAAACGGGCCGGGAAAGCAGCTTCGCGAAGGAAAGATTGCCTGCTCTGGTTATAGAGCCCCAATCAGGCGTTGGACTTGAACCACGACAATAGGAAACACTGAATCATGCCCCCTGACTCAACGACAATCTCCGAAGTTTTTTCCGATCCCGTCAGGCTCGGTGTCTATTTCATGGCCCTGGTTGGCGCCCTGGCAACAATCGCGCAGCTCATATCGACCGTCAAACCCTGGGTGCAATCCTGGTACAGCAGCCGTTCCATCACCAAACGACTGGGCGCGGAGCTCTATACGCCGGCAGAGATTATTCGGGCCACTCGCTACTATGTCAAACCGAAGGCCCAGGATATCGACCCTGCGCACGCTGTTGAACCAGGCAGCGAAAAAGCAGTCAAGGAAGACCTTTTCAATGTGGTTGACCGGTTGCTGAATAGAGATTCCGAGTTTAAATACAGTGTTCTTCTGGCTGATTCCGGCATGGGCAAGACCGCCTTCCTGCTCAACTACTACAAGCGGTACTTATCTCGCCGCAAGCGATTTCGACTCGAGATGGTGCCTTTGGGGAGAAAAGATGCGGATGAGCGCATTCAGGCTATCGAGCACAAATCACAAAAAGTGCTTTTTCTCGATGCCCTGGACGAGGATGTGCTCGCAATTGTCGACCACAAGCAACGGATAGCCGACTTGTGTGAGATGACTCAGGAGTTTCTCCATGTTCTCTTCACGTGTCGAACGCAGTTTTTTCCGGCGGCGTCGGAAGAACCTGCCAGAACCGGTGTGTTAAAAGTCGCCACAATCGGGGCCGGACGACGCAGCGAATACACATTTCACAAACGCTATCTTTCCCCGTTCGATGACCAGCAGGTTGAAACGTTCTTAAAGAAAAGGTACGGCCTGTTTCAGCCGAAACGCCGGCGGAAGGCCAGGCAGCTTGTCGACAAAATCCCTCGTTTGACTATGCGTCCGATGCTGTTGAGTTATATTGACGAGCTGTTACAGCCGGGACGTGAATACAGATATGCTTTCCAGCTCTATGACCGAATGGTCGACGCCTGGTTGATCCGGGAAGAAGGAAAGGTAGAGGGCATGCGAAAGGAAGGCTTGCTGTCCTTTTGTAAACAACTGGCCCTGCATTTATATGTGAACCGAGAAGAGCAAGGTGCGGAACGCATTTCCTCGGACCACATTGGACGACTGGCGCGAAACTTCAACCTCAACATCGAAACCTGGAAACTGAGTGGCCGCTCACTCCTGAACCGGGATGCTGAGGATTTCTTCAAGTTTGCACATCGCTCGATCATGGAACATCTGCTTGTCAAACACCTTCTCGAGCTGGAGCCACCAGATCGTCCTGCATTCACCTGGACGGACCAGATGAAGATGTTCTTGACTGAGAGGCTCAGACATTGTATGAGCGAATCGGGCGCCATTACCATCAATCTTGACAAGGTTGATTTGACCGACCTGCCCGAACCCGTCTATTCGTTGAGAAGCGTTCCTTCCAAGCTCAGCAAAGATGAAGTCGGCAGAATGGTCAGAGACTATGATTTCGTAGACACGCACCAAAATCGTTCAGGAAAAGGTATAGATCACTACTACCAGACGGTCAGTGATGACAAGGTGGTGTACGATGCGTTGACGGGGTTATATTGGCAGCAAAGTGGTTCATCTGAGCCCATGACCTACGCGAAGGCGGCAAGAACCATCACGGACTTGAACACCAAGGCCTTCGCCGGCTATTCTGACTGGCGCCTGCCAACACTGGAAGAAGCGATGTCGCTGATGACGCCGAACAAGAACAACGCTGGGTTGCATATTGATGCGGTATTTGATGGCAGGCAGCGCTGGATCTGGACATCAGACAAACTCTCCGCTTCGTCTGTGTGGGTTGTCTTTTTCGGCAACGGTGTTTGCTACGGCAACCATGTCGTCTACGGCAACTTTGTTCGTGCGGTTCGCTGAGGACAATCGATCATTTGGCACTTTGAGTTATTTGGAACTTTTTCCCGCCGGAGGCGGGATTGATTTTTTTTGAATTTCAGCGTTTCTGTTTACAAGCGAGTTCGCGGAGGATTTGTCGCCCCCGTACTCAGCCCACCGGGTAATCCTCCGCCAGCAATTGACCTTACCCGATACCCCGCTCGCGCTTATCGTGTCCCACAAATGTTGCTGGACACCGGGGCTAATTTACAATTGAAGCAAGTGATTGTTTTTAAATGTCCTATCAACATTATTTGAAAACAGGAACCGCAACGCGGTTCTACATCACAGCCCAGGGTACCGTTTTTTCGGTACCCTGGGACCTTGAATACCAAAACCGCCCAAACCCCGAAGGGGTTCTACAAAAACGAATGGCTCAACAACACACCAGGTTTTTTGTCCCACTTGCGGTGTGTACAACCCTTACAGGGTTGTTTTTATTGATCTTTTCCCTTTCCCAGGGTTTCGCATACGCTCAACCCTGGGCTGTGTTGTCGGACGCTTTCAGCGTCAACTGCTTCGATTGGCACCCCCGGTGTCCAGCAAAAAATGTGGGACACGATAAGCGCTCGCGGGGGATTTGTCGCCCCCGTGCTCGGCTCATCAGGTAATCCCCCGCGCGCAACCAATGAATTGGGAATTGCATTCCCACACAAACCATGCGAGCACACTAAAGGTTATTCACCGAAACCAGAGATGCCCAAATGAAAAGATACAAAGTAGTCGAAGACACTGGCATCTACTTCACAACCCACACAGTCGTCGAATGGCTGCCAATTTTCAAAGAAACCAAATACTTCGAAATCATCATTCAAAGCCTCAAGCATTGCCAGGAAAAGAAGGGACTCCACATCTACGGCTATGTCATCATGTTGAATCATT
>JBHHWX010000614.1:0-3515 GCA_046756745.1 bacterium
TTAGAGTTTTACCTGGAGAGGAGTCATCCTGTAAATCCGGTTTATCCTGTTATCCTGTCAAAAAAAAATCATACCCCGTGATTGGTTCCACAAGAAGTTATTCAAAAAAGACTTGACTTGAAATAAGGACGTGTCTATATTTGTTCATTCTTTTAAAGTGAAGAAAATGCTGAGAATTCATAAACCCACAATAGTAAAGAAGAAAGCTCCTCAGACGGCATGCTGTATGTGCTTTTGTTGTTGTGTTCAAACGAGTCGTGGGTTATGAGTTGAGAAACGTCATAGCAGTGAATGACAAACAAACCCACACCCGAAGCCGCGTGTGGGTTTTTTATTTTGGAGAAAGAGGTGAATTGACCCAAATGGATATTCTAACAGAAACCGGTTTGCTAAAGGAACACCAGCGACATACACAAAAGACCCGACAAAAGCTCATCGAACGTATTGGCAATACACCCCTGATCGAGCTGACGAACATCTCTCACGAAGTACGCCCGGTGAGAATTTTTGCGAAAGCGGAATGGTTCAACCCGGGCGGTTCAGTGAAAGACCGCGCCGCGTTAAGTATGATTTTACTAGCAGAACGTTCCGGTCAGTTGACCAGCTCACAAACCATTCTCGACGCGACCTCCGGCAACACGGGCATTGCCTACGCCATGATAGCCGCTAATTTGGGTTATCAAGTGAAACTGGCGATTCCCCGGAATTCGGGAGCAATCTTTAAACAAATTCTACACGCCTACGGCGCCGAGCTCGTGCTGACCGATCCGCAGAAAGGTTCAGACGGGGCGATTCGGATGGCGCGGCGTCTTTTTTTTGAAGACCCTGATCGTTACTTCTATCCGGATCAGTACAACAACCCGGCGAATTGGCTGGCTCACTACGAAGGAACCGGCGTCGAAATTTTTCAACAAACCGAGGGAACCGTCACTCACTTCGTTGCGGGACTCGGAACCAGTGGAACTTTTGTAGGAGCCGGGCGTCGGTTAAAAGAGTTTGATAAGAATATCCAGCTCATCTCTGTACAGCCCGAATCCCCATTACACGGTCTGGAAGGCCTCAAGCACATGGACACCTCCCTGGTTCCGGGAATTTACGATCCTCAACTTGCTGACGTCCATAGTGAAGTGAGCACAGAGGAGTCGCAGATTATGGTGAAACGCCTGGCGCGAGAAGAGGGCTTGCTGGTTGGAATTTCATCCGGGGCGGCCGTATCGGCGACCTTGCGGTTGGCGAAAGAATTGGACGGAGGCGTGATTGTTGTGATATTTCCGGATAGCGCACATAAATATTTCGATCAAAATTTTTGGAAGGAAAAATAACATGGCTCTGAAAATCGATAAAAAACATTTTGAGCTGATTAAGGCATATGGCGAGGAATGTTTCCCCAATGAGTGCTGTGGGTTTCTTCTCGGTAAGCACAGTGAGGGCGACAAAGAAGTGGTCTCGTCTTTGCCGGCGTATAACGCCCGCGAAAAAGACCAGCAGCGCCATCGTTTTCTGATTACCCCCGACGTGTTCCTGCAAAACGAGAAGTTCGCAAAACAGCGCGGATTGGACATCGTTGGGTTTTACCATTCGCACCCTAATGCCGAGGCCAGGCCATCCGAGTATGACTTGCAGCATAGCTGGCCCTGGTATTCATACATCATTGTCTCGGTTCTGGAGAATCGCGTCGACCAGGTGACCTCGTGGACCTTAAAAGATGACCGCGTTCAGTTTGAAGAAGAGAACATTATCGTAATCTAACCAGCACAAGCCGGAAATCCCAAATCCCAAAAACGTAAATCCCAAATAAAAAAATCAAATGACAAATCACAATGAACAAAACAATAGCCTCAACGGAGTATTGGAGTCTTGGATCAACGTAAAATGTGCTTTCACAAAAATCCATCAATCCAATAATCCAGTTGTCTCAATAAGGAGTAACCTAAATGTCAAAGACAATTCTGATTCCTACTGCCCTTCGGCAATTTGCTCAAAACCGGGATAAGTTGGAGGTGTCTGGCGATAGTATTGGCGAGCTGTTCGACAATCTCACAAACGAATTCCCGAATTTGAAAAAACACTTGTTCAGCGAAGACGGCAACATCCGCAATTTTGTCAATGTTTACGTGAATGATGAAAACATTCGACATTTACAGCACCGAGAGACTCCTTTGCAGGATGGGGACGTCATCAGCATCATTCCATCGATTGCCGGCGGCTGCGAGGTTGAGTTCTCAAAAGATGAGATTGAGCGCTACAGCCGCCACCTTATCATGCCGGAAGTGACCCTGCAAGGGCAGCGGAAATTGAAACAAGCGAGCGTGCTTCTCATCGGAATGGGGGGCCTGGGTTCGCCTGTCGCGTTATATTTGGCCGCCGCCGGCGTCGGCCGTCTCGGTATCGTCGATTTCGATGTGGTGGATTTCACCAATCTGCAGCGTCAGATCATTTACTCCACCGATGACGTTGGGCAATCGAAGCTGCTCTCCGCAAAAAAACGCCTCGAAGGCTTGAATCCATATGTGCAGATCGAGACGTACGAGACCCGTCTGACCTCGGAAAACGCACTGGAGATTTTTGAAAAATACGACATCATTCTCGATGGAACGGATAATTTTCCCACACGGTATCTGGTGAATGATGCGTGTGTGCTTTTAGGCAAGCCCAATGTGTACGGCAGTATTTTTCGCTTTGAAGGACAAGCTTCGGTTTTTTATGCCAAAGAAGGGCCGTGCTACCGCTGCTTGTACCCGGAGCCCCCGCCGCCGGGTCTGGTGCCGAGCTGCGCCGAAGGAGGCGTCCTCGGGATTCTTCCCGGAAACATCGGACTCATTCAAGCCACGGAAGCCATTAAACTTATCATTGAAAAAGGCGAGCCTCTTATCGGTCGTTTGCTGCTGTATGACGCCCTGGCGATGAAATTTCGTGAGCTCAAGCTGAGAAAAGACCCCGACTGTCCTATGTGCGGTGAGAAGCCCACCATTCACGCTTTGATCGACTATGAGCAGTTTTGCGGCATCGGCACGGAAGCGGATAGAGTGGTTCCGGAGCCCGAGTACGAAATCACCGTGACCGAGCTCAAGGAAAAAGTCGACCAAAACGGCAAGACGTTCATTCTTGATGTCCGTGAGCCGCATGAATTCGAAATCTGCCGTATTCCGGAGGCCAAGCTTATTCCACTTGGCGAGTTAGAGAAACGCGTACATGAGCTGGATCGTTCCTGGGATATCGTCGTACACTGTCGGTCCGGCGCCCGCAGCGCGAATGCAGTGAAGTTTTTGCGGGAAGCGGGTTTTGAAAAGGTCAAAAATCTCAAAGGCGGAATTTTAGCCTGGTCCGATGAGGTGGATCCGAGTGTGCCGAAGTATTAGACGTGGGGGGTGTTGTCTAAGAAGCTTGGCTGAAAGGCTGTTTTCTTAGCGAAGGCGTCCCGCCGAGCGTTTTCTACCGGCAGTCTGCGCTGAGAAGCCCACGGCGAGACTCCTTCGGGAAGTGATTTTCCATTGTGCGCAAACGAGACGTTTGCG
>JBHHWX010000615.1:0-3511 GCA_046756745.1 bacterium
TTTTGCATTTTTTTGCAAAAGTTTGATCAGATTTCAGATGAAGTTTCCGAGGTTCAGGTTAAATAGATAAGAACCCGGCTAATATGTCCTAACGATAGGGTTCGTCTTATTGAAGCCGGGTCACTCTAAATCGTATTTGGAATCCAAGGTTGTGTTCCTCATGGCGAAGGTCTACGTCTACAATATTTGTTTGTCCCGCAATTGTCATTTTTCCAAGATCCTTGCCCGGATCGGAGATTTTGCCAACATTCGTACCTGGGTGCATGTATGGAAAAACAATCGCGTTCCCAGTGGCGTATCTGCCGATAACACCCAGCAAGGCAATGCGAGCGCCTTCCAAATTGGGAACAATAAAAGTGGCATCCCAGGAATGGGGCTTGCTCGGGAGTTGTTTTATCATTTTGAAAGATGGCACATCCAAACCTGCTATCGGCGCGGTCTGCCAGACGATATCGATAGGAGTATAATTGGCTTCGGCATCAACCCAACCGAACCTAAAGCCCCCTGCGATATCGTTGTCAAGCCAATCCGTGGGGTCGAAAAGGAAATGAACAAGCTCCACTTTAAACTTGGCGGCTTCTGTGTGGTGAAACAGTGCTGAATCTCCCACCATTGCTTCAAATGGGAAATTTTCGTAATAGTTGACATAGGCGTCGGCCAGGTTCTGTCTTTTCTGGTTGATCAACGGGTCACTAGGGAAATACCGTGAGTTTAATAACTCCGTATAGGGCATCAAATAGACGTCGATCAGGGTCGAGTTGAGTGTGGCGTGCTCCGACCATGTACCAAAATCGGACGTGCCGGCGCCGCTTCCGCCATAAGATACAAATTTGATTTCGCTGGCCTTGGTGCTCTCCTTGGTTTTAGAGATGGTTTCCCGGGTGTCTGAGGCGCCAAAACCAAACTCGAGCTGCTTGATGCCTGCAGAGACGCTCGCTGAAAAAGAACGTGAATTCTCACTGGTGCGACCCGCCGTTTGATGGTTAAAAGTCAAGCGGTAGCCACATTTCGCTCCCATCGTGGCTCTCTGCGAGTAGTGGGTTCCCCAGTTAAGGATAAAATGATCATAAGACGCGGGATCGCTTAGCTGTCCAACTGCCCTTTTGAAATCAGCGGTTAACTCATGCGGATAATCTTGTGCCAGAGCCAACGTATGCCCCCGGAAAACCCCATCCTTGTAAACGTACATATTTTGGCTTTCCCGGGTGCTTTCCTGCACGTTCTTAAATGACGCGCTGCCGCTGAAGGAAGCTATCCCCTCGACGCCTGCCGAACCAGAGAATGAGGATTCATGAAGGTTGCGATAATCATTTGAGGAATAGATAAAGCTTGCTTCTTCCGCCCACTCAAAACGCGGATTGGTTTCAGCCTCAACGCCAAGAACCATATTGCGCCGAACGGGTCCCTCGCTATTGCTGCCCAGGCGTGGAATATCGATGGTATGAAAGGGATTGGGATCGGGTTTGAATTCGAAAACTCGCGGACGCACATGGCGCCCCTGGACAGAATTGATGGACAGATCTGCAGGGTCCATATAAATTCGATCAAAACCGACTCCCAGATCCTCAGCATCGACCATGTTATTGGTTTGCTGTTTCGTGTCATTCTCATCGGGGATATATTTCCCGCGAACGGTCAAAGTACACCCTGCCAGAATCACAGTTAAAAAACTCAAAATGAACTCTGTCGAAAAGTAAGTCCGGTTTTTCATTGAGCCGCCCTATTTTAATCATGAATTTTGGATTGAATAGTTTTGGTCGTTGTAAGGAAGTAGCGCTCTTTCTCTACCGGCGCTATTTTGTCGCCACGCCGTCCTGACACGGTCCGAATGAAAACGTAATCGAATCGGAGCTGCCAGCAGGATCGGTCACGGTCACACTGCCGTTGTACTGGCCAAGCTGTGGACACGTCACCGCGGAAGTGGCCCCATTTATTGAACCGGTACAATTGGAAACAAAGCCTGAAAATGTGAGATCGTTTAGGCCGTTATCCGGGTCGCTCACATTCACAGAAATCGTTACCTTACTTGCGGTTCCGGCAGAACATCCGGCTTGGTGCGTCCAGAACACACGGTTTATGGAGGGGGGCCCATTCGACGTTGGATTGTTGTTATCAAGATTATGCGAACATCCCGCAAGTATGATTAAACAGGTGAAAGCGGCGATGGAATCTGTATTAATTCGATGGTACATCTCGCTTCTCCTTTTATGATGAGGCCTTACGACCGGCGCAACACTCGCCCGCGATCTGTACGGGCAAATATGAGCTCTCGGTCGTATTCAAAGACAGTATGAAAACTTCAGATGCGTTAAAAAAGTTGAAAAAAGTTGTGCCGCTGAGGCACGCTCGAATCGAAAAAACAACGCAGTTAAATGAACAATCTGTTACGCAAATTTCAGGCTCGTTGTGGATTTCCGTGGGTGATAACGTTTAGAAAGAAAGTTGAGAGATCAGATTCTAAGCCTGTTTTAGAATGAATGTGGAATAATACAAACTTAAGATTAATAACGCAACTATTTTTTAAAAGTTTTTCTTTCTTTGAGAGAATGCTAATGATTTCATAACTCTCGCGAAACGCTAATTGCTAAACGCGTATTTTAGGTTAAAACAACTTTCGAAGGCCACAAAAGCAAGCCAAAAAGTCCGAGCCCTTTTGCTCAGACTGATGTTATGTGAACGGGTTATACGGGTTTGATAGATTCTCCCTGTAGGTATTGACCGCTTCCGGCAAATCGCCCACGATCAGATAACGTTTCCACATATCCCATAACTGTTCATGGGCTATCTCGGGCAATGCAGAAGTCATATCATGTGCGCACAGCAGATTTAGCAGACGTTGTTTGCCGATACCTTCGAGGAACTCCTCAAAACTCATGGGATAAAGATCTAAGCTTCTTCCAAGACTTCGCTTGAAAGAAGTGGCTCCATTGGAGCAGTAGTCATTTTAACAATTGAAACACACAAAGTAGGCAGTAGGCAATAGGCAAAAAAACGGCGCATCTTTTTAATTGCTTACTGCCAACTGCCTACTGGAAAATTGCCTCGTTTAAACAAGTGAAGTCTTACAACATCGACAATCTTTTGTCGATAATTTTTTCTAAGCGCCTAGAAATGTCACCTTACCCACTGGAAATGCTTCGCGCGACAGACCAACGCCGAGCAATGAACCGGCAGCGCAGAGCGCCAGCTCCGGCATCAGTTCGCAAAAATCAGGGACAAGCCTGGCAATCCGATATTCTCTACGGCCCCTATCTGCCGGACCCAGACTACCCGGAAAGAAAGAAACGTGGTCGAGGAAAAGCACCTGCAGGAAATCTTCCTGTGGCGCAAAACCCGGCGCGTCTCTAAGCTCGGCGCCGTCACCATCGAAGGCCGGGAGTTCGAGACCGAAACCTTCCTGAAAGGACGCAAAGTGGAAGTGCGCTTCAACCCCGTAGACTTCAACCAAGTCTATATCTATCTCGACGCCATTAAATTACAACACCTTAAATCAGGAGAATAACCATGAGTG
>JBHHWX010000616.1:0-3508 GCA_046756745.1 bacterium
ATCCCCGCACGAGTCGACTTGGATTTTTACTTTTTCGATTATTCTTTTCAAGCCGATTTAACATAGGTCCTCCCTTTTCTGTTCTTAAACCGAAAGCGTTCATTATTAGTACCTAAGCCGAAAATTCCAAATCACAAATTCCAAAAATATCTTGCCAAAAAATGGCAGAATTTGACTTTTCAGGTACTAACAAGTGAGATTCTGTATTTTTTTGGCAAGATATTTTATTGTGCCCTTGTTCTTTGGGCAAGGATTTTTGGAATTTGGATTTTGAGATTTGGGATTTCCGGGTTGCAGCAGACTTTAACAGCAACGGAGCCAGCTCATTCAATTCGAGGTAACCAATATGGCGCCTCCTGGACAGTCCGGACCAAATCGAATGAATGCATCGGCAGCATTAAAAAACTGAATTTCCGAGATGTGTTGAGTGGCAATCGTTCGAAGATCAGGGATGCCACCGTACCTGAAGCCGTCCAGAAATACGATCGGATAAGACATGGAATTGGCTTCACGCAACTGCAGCCAATGTGGGTGCGAGTTTCTAATGAGGTCATAAGCGTTGGCGGCTCTACTCATGTAAATTTCTTCGAAGTAAATATTATCACGAGAATAGCGGCTTTTTTTAACATGGGTTCCACTGGTTGTCGAACAGGCCAGTATGCCCAGGGCACATAAGACTGTTATGATTGTTGGTAGACGCATGGCATCCTCCTTTGCTTGTTTGAACGCTGTCAGTTTCAATTATTTAACAATCTAATTTGTTGCTAATTATGATATTACAAGTATTTATGCTTTCATTTGAGATACTCTTCTACCTCCAACAAAGTGTTTTTTTAGAACACGGATTGAACGGATCGAACGGACTTACACAGATTTGGCATCGCTCTAATAAAAATCCGTGTAAATCCGCCAAATCTGTTCAATCCGTGTTCTATTTTCTTGATTTGTTTCATTTCTGAAACCGAGAGCGTTTTTATTTGAGCAAAACCATTTTGTGAGAAATCGATCCGTTCTCGGTGATCAATTTAGAAAAGTAGAGGCCGCTGCCGACAAGAATCCCGTGGCTGTCCCGCCCGTCCCAATGCACTTCGTGTCTCCCTGCCTGCTGCTTGCCGTTTTTCAAAGTCACCACTCTCCTACCAAGCACATTGTAGACAGCAATTTCGATCTGCAGCGTCCTGGGCAAATCATAAGTGATCGTCGTCGAGGGATTGAATGGATTCGGATAATTCATGTACAAGATCGGTTCGTCCGGCAATAAATCGGCTCCCCCGCTTTCTGCCGCCGACACAATCGTATTGAACTCATAAATATCTTCAGTGGTGACCGGCTTGAGCGTCTTGAAGATAAACTCGTCACCAATTTGCGGCGGAGCATCACCTGCCGAGCCGGAAAACAGAATCGTCCAGGTCACACCCAATTCCCCGTCTTGCTTCGGCTCGAGAATGATGATGCGATCAAAACGAGAGATTTGCTGATCGGCATCGCTCTCGGCAAAAACTATGGGGGCTTTCCGATTCTCGCTCATATTCCAAACGTGGAAGGACATCGGGGTTGCCGGCCAGCCAAACATCGCCACTGAGGTGTCCGCGATATTCTCGAATAGCGTGATTTTGTAGTCCGCGGGATGCGCGTAGCCTTTGATCACTTCGAATCCCGAAGTCAGATCAGTTACGGCAATCTTCGCTTGCCACTCAGACAAGCCGACCTGCCAGCCGGTATTTTTTTGATCGACCTGGGCCGGATTATGATCTTTGATCAACAGTCGCAAACCGTTAAATAGCGGACCGGGCGTGACGCCATCCAATTTATGCGCCGCGTTTTCGATAACCTTTTCGCCGGTGCCCACATTCAGAACATCGTAAACCGTATTTTCGAAGAGCGTGTCGTTAAAAGTGATGCGGTAGCCGTTTTGGGTGAATTGCGTCGAATCATCGACCAGCGCGGCGACCGTCGCTCCGCCGGCGCCGGAAACATGGCTGATTTGCGAAGCCGGAAGCGCAGCGGCGTCAGGATTATATTCTTCAACCGTTGTGAAAACGCTGCCGATCGAACTGATGTTCGATGTGCCGCCGAATGCGTAAATTTTGTCATCCATCGCTATGCCGGAGAACGCCGTCCTGATCGTCGGCATATTCGCCTTCGTTTTCCAGACGCCCGTTTTGGGGTTGTAGGCTTCGACAGTGTTGAGACTTTCCAAAGTGCTGGCCAATGTTCCCCCGATGACGTAGATGTTTCCCCGCACCGCGACGGCCGCCGAAAACGCTCTGGGCGTCGGCATTTTCGCCTTGCTTGTCCAAACATCGGTAGCCGGGTCGTACGCTTCGACTGCGCGCAAAGCCACGAAATGCGCGTCTGTGCCGCCAATGGCATAAATAATTCCATCCACCACGCTGGTCGCAAGCCATGTTCTGCCGGTGGGCATGTTCGCTTTTTGCGTCCAGACGTCAGTCGCTGGATCGTACGCCTCCACGGTTTGGAGATCGAGCACAGTGGAGCCTTGCGAGCCGCCCATGACATAAATGACGCCATCCACAACTCTGGCAGCGTGCGCCGATCTTGCCGTTGGCATGTCCTTCTTCGAAGTCCAGGTTTCCGAGACCGGATCGTATTCTTCGACCGATGCCTTGAACCCCCATTCCCTTTCCGCGCCGCCGATGATATAGATTTTGCCGTTTACAAGACTCGCGGAGAAAAAGTAATTCGGGATCGGCATATCCGTTTTGGCCGTCCAGGCGTTGGTTCCCGGGTCATAAACTTCTATGGTTCCATAAGGATTGTTGACATCCTGCCCCGCGCCGCCCAAAACATAGATTTTTCCATCCACGAGGCAAGCGGACGCTCCAAATCTTGCCGTTGGCATTTCCGACTTCGTTATCCAGGTTTCGTGCTGCGCCAGCGTGATGGAGACCATGATAAACAAGCTTACAACCGTTAACACTCCGGACAAGGCGATATATGAGTGTTTTCGTTTTCCTCGCATCGCTTTCTCCTTTTATTGCTTAATGAACCCGCTAATGTCAGTTTGTGTTTTCGGCGCACCTGGAAGAGGGACGACAATATCACAAGGTGTCACCGAGCCCGCCAGGATTTCCAGCATATCCAGAAATATTTTCTGGCCCGTAAGATCACCAGTACCGTGGCCAAGGGAATGGCCTGTGATGGGAGCGCCGCCGATGCTCTCAACGATGAAGGAACCTTCCCATGTTCCGTTCACTTCTTTCGGCTCGATACGAAACGTCCCCCAGCCAGTGACAGTGCCTGTTCTGAGATCAACCATAACATTGATTAGAGCGGTCTGTGCCCCGTCGACTTGCGGATCATCTGATTCGATGGTAAGGGAATGGATTTGATCCCGGATGATAAGGACACTGTCAACAAGTGATTGTACGCCCGGCGTCACCTCGCATATCGTCGCTACGGCGGCAATTTCTTTAACCGATTCCTCCGCCACCTGTTCTTCCGGGGACACGGGATCCTTTTTTTTGCATGCGGAAAAGATCAAAGT
>JBHHWX010000617.1:0-3494 GCA_046756745.1 bacterium
TGCCCCGAAGGGGCCACGTCGTCCGCGCGAAGTCGCCGATGACGCCTAGTACCTGTGTTGTAAAGTCTTGACGATTTTTGACAAGACTTGAAATCACAAATCGCAAAAGCCAAATAACAAATAAAATTCAATGCCCAATTTCTGAAATTTCAAACAAGACACAGGCGCTTGATAGCGGTGGTTGTTTGGTTCATTGTGATTTGCAGTTTGATATTTATTTGGGATTTCCGGCTTGTCCGGGTTAAGTCAGTATCTCTTAAGATTCACATTAACAGGAGGAGAATCGTGTACTTATCTAAATCAAACCCGATAATAAGTTTTATCCTTTTCTTCTCGATCGTCATCTTTGTTCCAACCGTCTTGCAGTCGCAGGCGCCCCACCCGAAAGACGTCTTTGGTTTCACGCCAGGGGACGATTACAAACTCGCCACATACGACCAAATGCTGGATTATTATCAACAACTCGATGCGGTCAGCGACCGGGTGCAGGTGCGCGAGATCGGCAAAACCGTTTTGGGTAAACCGATGTTACTGCTTTTTATCTCGAGTAAAGAGAATATGCGGCAGATGGAACGCTGGCGCAGTACGAGCGAACAGTTGGCGCGCGCCCGCATCGATGCAGAAACAGCTAAGAAACTGGCTCGTAAAGGCAAATCCATCGTCTGGATCGATGGCGGACTGCACGCCACGGAAGTCGCCCACGCACAGATGACGACTCTGCTGGCGCACAAAGTCGCCACAGAGGACACTCCAGAAATGCAGCGCATCCGCGACAACGTTGTTTTGTTGCTCATGCCCGTGATGAACCCGGACGGACTCGATATCGTGGCGGCCTGGTACAAGCGCAATCTCGGCACTCCTTTCGAGACGACTCGACCCCCCTGGCTGTATCATCACTATATCGGTCATGACAACAACCGGGACTGGTTTATGAACAATATGCCGGAATCACATGCCGTGACAAAAGTGATTTACAACGAATGGTATCCGCAAATCGTTTACAATCACCATCAGACGAGCCCGAGCTGGACGCGGATTTTTATCCCGCCGTTCGCCGACCCGGTGAACCCCAATATCCATCCCGGGGTGACCACCGGCGTGAATCTACTCGGCAGCGCGATGGCCAACCGTTTCGCGATCAAGAACATGCCGGGCGTGGTCTCCAATGTTATTTTCAGTATGTGGTGGAACGGCGGCATGCGTACGGCGCCGTACTTCCACAACATGATCGGGATTCTCACGGAAACCGGCCATGCCACACCATCGCCGCGATTTTTCGACCCGGATTCGATTCCGAAAAGAATCGGCGGCCGCCGGGGCGCCGGGATGCCCACAAATGGCACGGATATTTTCTACCCCTATCCCTGGAAAGGCGGGGAGTCGCATTTCCGGGATCCTGTTCGTTACATGATGACGGCGTCCATGGCCGTCCTGCGGATCGCTACCGACCTCCGTGAACAGTGGCTTTACGGTATCTACAGCATGGGCCGCGATGCTATCGAAAAAGGAAAAACAGAAAAGCCGTTTGCTTACATCATCCCGCCGGAGCAATGGAACCTGGGCGAAGAGGCGAATCTTATCAACGTGCTTCTGATTGGCGGCGTGGAAGTGCACAAGGCCACCAAGAATTTCAAAGCCGGGGACAAGAAATACGCTGCCGGCTCTTATGTCATTTATACGGCGCAAGCGTTTCGCCCATACTTGACTGATTTGCTTGAAAAACAAAACTATCCTACCCGGCGCAGCTCTCCGAATGGTCCTCCGGACCCGCCCTATGACCTGGCGGGTTGGACTTTGCCCATGCAAATGGGGGTGAAGGTCGACCGCATTGCAGACTCTTTTGAAGCAGCGACAGAAAGACTGAAAACGGCTGTTTCGTTCCGGACGGGTAACATCAACGGTCGCGCCGGATACGGCTACCTGCTTTCCCATCGTCCAAACAACAGTGTGCATGCGGTGAATATATTATTGCGGTTTGGCGAAAAGGTTTATTGGAGTACCGAGCCCATCGGAAACAAGAAAAAGAAGTTTGACCCCGGGACATTTATCATCAAAGCCGGAGACAACACACAGTCGCGAATCGAATCTCTCACTGAAAAACTCGGATTGAATTTTTACGGCATTGAAAAAGCGCCGTCAGTCCCTTTGCAGCAACTGAGACTACCGCACGTCGGCCTGTATAAATCCTGGTCCGCCAGCATGGACGAGGGCTGGACACGCTGGCTTTTGAAAGAATATGCGTTTCCGGTGGATACGCTGCACGACTCCGACATCCAAAGCGGGAATCTTGCAACATATGATGCGATCATTTTGCCGCATCAATCGGCGAATCGTATCTTAAACGGCCATGCGCCGGCAACCATGCCGGCGGAATTCGTCGGCGGACTGGGACTCGAGGGCGCGCTCGCCCTGAAGAAATACGTAAAACAAGGCGGAACCGTGGTAGCGCTCGACGGCGCCAGCGATTTTGCCATCCAACAGTTTGGCCTGCCGGTACGGAACGCGGTTTCCGGGACCTCCCGGCGTTCGTTTTTTATTCCAGGCTCTTTGGTTAAAATGAAAGTCGACACCGGGCATCCTTTGGCCTATGGTATGCAAGATGAGGCTGCAGCCTCGTTCGTGCGCAGCCGCGCGTTTACCGCGGTGCGACTTTCGCGTAAGGGCGAGGGAGGGAAAGAGGATATCCCCAGCGCTCCTCCTCCGCCGGTCGAATTTATCACCCGGTATGCCAAGAAGGATCTTTTGATGAGCGGCTGGTCGTTGGGCGAGGAGAAGCACATCGGCGGCAAAGGCGCCATGGTACGGGTTAAGCTGGGCCAAGGCCAGGTCGTGTTGTTCGGATTCCGTCCACAGTTTCGGGGGCAACCGCGCGCGACCTATAAGCTGCTTTTCAATACTTTACTCGCCGCACCTACCCTAAAAATTCCGGAACGCGCCGGAGACGATCCGACCGGAGTGAATGGGAAGTGACGGTTTCCTTCAACATGCTTGATAAAAGGGTGCGGGTGAAAATCTCGTTTGCGCACTACGAACTGAGACAAAAGTCTATCGTGCTTTAGCTAAGGTAAGATATTCTGTAGGTGTGCAAGCAGGTATAGAACTATGTTTATAATCTTTGTAGTTACGAGTGATAATGAAATCCATCTTTCGACTCAAAGTCAGCTTTGTAGTCATTGATATTCTCCGAGTTGTACGTATTGAATATAAATAAACGATACGTAAATATCAAGAGTAGAATTGTTGTACACCTGAGTTGTCAGTTTACCCCATTTTAGAGTTTCGGCGCTAACATTATTTGCAGTCGATTCCCTCTCGTAGATGTTTACAGACATTTGAAACCTTTAGCGAGGTTTGAACTTAATGAGCCCCCAAATGTACCCTCTAAATTAGAGAAATTGGTTTACGACCTTCCGGAAGAAATTTTTACTATTAGCCAGTGATCAAATCCATTTAACAAATCTCTGACGGTTCTCAACCCGTCTAAGGCCGCTGAA
>JBHHWX010000618.1:0-3487 GCA_046756745.1 bacterium
TTGAGCATCTTAAAGAGTTTTCGTTCAGACACTAACCAGTGATTGACCGAAAACATCGTTTTTTGCTGTCATTGCGAGCGCTTCTCAGCGAAGCAATCTCCGTATTAGGCACGGAGGGAGATTGCTTCGGCAAAAAACGCCTCGCAGTGACAGCCTCAAGTTGTTTTCGGTCAAACGCTGTGTAAAAAATACACTTCACCCATTCTGCCTATTTTTAAATATAACTCTCTTAATATCAATGAGATATTCATTTATTCGCAGAAATGGTCGATTATACGCCAATAAATAGTGTATTTTTTATATGATGTTTGATAACATGTGTTGATAATGTAAAGCCTCCCGGCTTTGGTTTTCAATGCATAACTTTATTATAAACAAACAAAATCAACCTTTTTGAAGTTGGGTCTGATTTTTGGCATATGCTTTGCTATATGAGACAATGAAATCTCGGCAGGAATTTTCATCACAGCTAAATCGACAGGCTTGGGATGGGGAATGCACCACGGCGGGGACAAACAACTTCTTCACATCTTGACGGGTACGTAGGCGTCCACAACCTGCCTTCACTTGACGAATTATTACGAGTGGAGAGTGCGGAAGCCGGGGCGGATAGTATCCCTTGTTCTCTCGTTAAATCAACTCTTAGCAACGAACTTGCAACTCACAAACTTGCAGCATTGTTCAGGGACTTCCGCTCCGGGATTTTAGAAGATTTTGAGCTCAGAGATTTTTCTGCCCTTCTGCTGCAAATTCCTAAAAAGATCTATTTTTTCTTATGGCATCTACGAAACAGTGATTTAGTGCCTCTTGAGGGCATGCTGACTTCACAGCAACTGAAAACGACCATTTACTATTTGGCGAAATATCTGGCCATGTTAGAACTTTTCCTGAAGAAAACGCCCAATAGCATACCGCTTTATGAAAATTTAGGCTATACACACTTAGACCTTGCCGGCATTGCTCAATATGCTCCAAACGGGCTGTTTATTAACGGAAAGCAGCTCCGCTATACAACCTTGCTTCGAAAGGCGATTACCTGTTTTCAGATCGCCATCAAGTTAGAAGCTTATCATGGCAAAGAAGTCGATGTTTCTCATTTAAATATCCTTCGATTGATGGATGAAAAATTCGATTTTAATGAAAACCGTACGCTGTTGTATGTCAACCCCTGGAACTTTCTTTACATCGCGTCCACCTTACAATTGTTAAACGATCGCGAAAGCTTTACATTGTATCTTGAAAAAGCGCGCTCAATTCTCAGCAGCGTGTGCGATCATCAAAACAGGCAAATACGTCAACAAAAAGACTTGCTGGAATCGGTCTACGCGACCTTAAAATATGGCAGTTCGGTTTGGTTCGATTTTGACAAGAAAAAATTGGCAAAATTGCGTCAACGATTGAAACGCATTAGAAACAACAAAACCAAATCGAAAGGGGAACGTTCGACATACAGTCCGTTTGTGGAAGAAGCCTTGCTCCAGCAGCATAACCTTCAATCTTCTTTCCTCAAACACGGCGTGCTCGATTCCGATCAGACAGGATATCTTCACGGGATCTTCACTCTCTACAATGAAATCCAAACTTCCTCAGATAGAGACCAATTAATATACCGTATGAATATCCCGCCCCTAAAGGTCAAAGGAACGTCGTCCGTGCCATCCCTCAGAAGATTACAAACGGGCGTTTCAACAAAGAAGGCCCACCCCTCCAACCGTCAACTCAATTCCCCAAACACACCTTAGAAATCCGGGGAAAAAGATTATTTTCTTGCGCAGGCCTCCCCGCCGAGGGGATACTCCCCCAAATCTGTGCTGAAAAACCCTCGGCGAGACGCCTTGGGGTAAGTAGGGTTTACGCGCTTGACGCCAAACATCGACAAAGTTTTGTCGATAATGTTGATTGATAATCTCTAATTTGAGAAATGACTGTCGGGGTAAGACGTTTTTGATGATCACTACAAATAACGTTATTACGTAAGTTGCAGCGATCTTTTGGGGACTCGACTTTTCAAACACCTTGTCGGTTCACTTTGGGATTTTCGATTTGGTATTTGGTTTTTGGGATTTCCGGCTTGTCTGGGTTAGGACTGTGACAATTTGCTTGCATTTTAAACTGAAATGGGCTATGTTTTACGATATTTCATTCAGCAATGAGGAGGTACAAAAATGAAACGGCATCTTATCCATCTTGTTTTCTTGACTCTTTCTTTCGTTTTTCTCACCCACAATTTCGCCATTTCACAAGGGGTTAAAAAGGTTACAAAGGACAAAGTTTCGTTTTCATTTGGAGTCTATTCCAGTGAAAAGCTTTCCTATATTAATGAGAATGAAAAATACGAAGAGCTCATCGCTTCGAAACTCAAGGGCAAAGGTTTTGCCGGAAAACTGGCAAGTAAGTTTTTCCCCAAAGGAAAAACCGCTGTGATCACCAATTTGAATGAGAACAAAATCTACAAATTGAATCTCAAAAAGAAGAAATGCGAAGTCAGCCCACTCATCAATGTCGGAGACTCACTCCAATCTGCGATGGGCAGCTTTAAAGAAGCGATGAAAGGCTGGAAACAAGAAAATGAACAAAACCGCCAACAAGAAAAAAGCGCTTTTGAAATGAAAGAAAGCGTCTTCCGGGTTATCGATACCGGTGACAGCGAGGTTTTGAATAAAAAGAACTGTAAAATATTCGAGATCGTCGCTTTTACGAAAATGGAACACGTCGAGACACACGAAACCCGCGTCGATAGTTTTTGGGCGCGGCTGTGGTGCATCGAAAAAACCGAAGCACTCAAAAAAGCGCAGGAGATCGACCTGAAATTCCACCAGAACCTGATGCAAGCCATGGGGATAGAGGTAGAGGGACTCAAGCAAGACTGGACGAAATGGATAGAGAAACTCCAAGAAGTCAATAGCACAGACTCTGATTTTAATTTCGCTAATGCATCAAAAGAGCTCGAGAAATTAGGGAGTTACCTGACTCTGAAAACCAAGGGAAAATTTTACACTTTGTCATCAGGGACAAAAAAGGGAGACATTGCGAAAACCGCATCTGACGATGCGGAGGAGCCGACAGATATTAAAAAAGAGGCCAAGAAAAAATTCGGCGGCTTTGCAAAAAGTATTTTCGGGAAAAAGAAAAAGAAGAAGGAGTCAAACGAAAAGAAAGCAATCCTTTCTTTTGAGACTTACCAGGAGTATGAATTAGAAGAGATTGATCCGGACAAATTTGTATCCCCCTGGAGTTGTAAAGAAAAATAAAAAACCGATAATCCTAAAGCTATTTCCAGGAACCGATTGAAATCTATTTGACTGCTTTATTGTGGTGGCGGTGTCCAAAAAGGTCCCTTGTGTCTGTCATTTCGAAGCGAAGCGAGAAATCTGTTAGTGCAAGGACTGCGATGTAAACTGTTGTTTTTGGAACTCTACGATTAGCACCGTGTCAGATTCCTCCCTCGGTCGGAATGACATTTCTGGTCTTTTGGGACAGCCCCAAC
>JBHHWX010000619.1:0-3486 GCA_046756745.1 bacterium
TATCTTATAATGTATGCGCATACCAGGTTTTTCGGTAAAGTCGGAAATCTGAATCTTGCGAACAACCTGTCAAGCGCAGTGACGTTTTGGGATGTTCAAGGCGGCCTGGCGTTCAATTATGGCATCAGCAAAAACTTCGAGCTGGTTTTCAGTCCGATGATCTACCAGGATAATCATAAAGGTGGAAAAGGCTATAATTTAATAGACGATATTTTTCTGACTTTGAAAATCGGTTCGCTGGGAAGAAAAGGCGGTAGTTTTAAATACGGATTCGATATTTCGACAAGATTCCCGAGTGCTAATGAACATAATGTGTCATTTGAGCCGTATGCCGCCGGCAAAGTCAGCTTTGGATTCGGCTCGCGCTTTTCTTACACCGTCGACCCGCTTTATCCCGATGACGGGCTTAGTTTTCATCTGAATTTTGGATATTGGAATCACAATGATGTCGGCGAGCAGCTTTCCCAAGTCGATCCGCTTATCGATCCGGTGCGGGTGACTTCCCCAACGCAAGAATTGTTGTACGGAACAGGAGTTGTCGTCCCTACCGATAAATTCGATTTCTCATTCGAAGTTTATGGCAACAATTTTATTCAGGAACCGCCTGAAACAGCTTATAGTCGGGAGAACTATACTTATGTTTCGCCAAAAGTCAGGTATAAGGCCTATAGGTGGCTTTCGATCGATATGGGCCTGGATATTCGGGTTTCGAGTAATAAGGATAGAACAGATTATACCTATATTGGTGATTTCCCGGATATACCCAACTATCCGGATTGGAGGATTAACTTAGGAACTCGCTGGACATTATTGCCGACAACAGTCTATTAGACAACTGAACGCGATATTTTGATGCGAAAAGCTGAAACGCGCAGGGAATTGTTCGAGCAAATTATCCGAGAACAACGAGAGACCGAAGCTGCAGAAGAAGAATTGGAACGCATCAAAGATGAACGGAGAAAAGCAGAACGAGAACTGGAAAGATTACGCCGAATTCTTGAAGGAGAATCAAAGCGAAAGCAGCAACAAAAGGGGAAGAATTAGCAACAAGAACTGCAGCAAGCCTAAGCCGTATTTGATTACACACCTTTGCACTGCAACACGGCTTTGTTGCTGTTTAGAGCAAGCCTGTTTAAGACTAGTCTTAAACAGGCTTTTTTTTTGGATTGTTGAGGTGTTCAAAACAGACCCTTTCAGGGTGACAAGCTGAATAGATACGATCACGCAGCCTACGGAACTTAACATCGAAAAAAGATTATCGTTAACCGGCCTACAAAAACTCTTGCTATTGCAATGCAAACTGCGTTTGCATCTGAAAATTTATTCGCAGACAAGCTGCGAATAAATTTAGGCGCTTAGTCAAATTTCTGAAGTGTATTTCAGAAAAATGAATAAATTGAATGCAATAGCAAATCGTTTCTCAAAAAAACGTTGAACACGTTAAACGATATCTCAGCGGATTATTTAGGCTTTGCTACCTATTTGGCTGAAGCATTCTTTTATGGCATTGCTGTTGCTTGATATAGAATGAAATTCATATATACACTGATATCGCTTTCAAAAAATAACCACGGTATAGATCATGCGAAATTACTTTTCAATCATATTATTAATTCTTATCACTGCCTGCGAACACCCCAAAATCTTTTCTCCCAACACGCAGGATGAAGCTTTGAGAAGTTCAGATGAAACGCCGGAAGTGATCAGGTTGAATATAACCGGTGGCATCGCTGGCATTAACCAGGAGTTGATCGTACGGCAGAATGGCTTTATCGAATTTCAAAACAACTTTCCTTTTGGTGGTTCTTATACGGATGCCCTCACCTCTGAAGAATTTGCCTCTCTACATTCACTTTTTCTCGATAACAATTTTACACGTTTAAATGAACGATATGTCACTGAAAACACAGCCGATTTCATTTACTATGAAATCACTTTTATACAAGATGATTTATCCAAAACCGTCTTTGCAGATCATTCGGCAGCACCGTTGGGATTAAAAACCATTATCGAACATCTCAAAGCAATTATACAAAATATAACACAGGATGGCTTACAGTTTCGCCTGGAAGTAAGCAAAGATAGCCTGCGAGTCGGAGAGCCAGCCGTACTGAAACTTATCGTCAAAAATATTTCCGGCCAAAACATCGCCTTGCATTTCCAGGATGGCCAAAGATTCAACTTTTTTGCACAAGGCATCCTGACGGCTTCTCCTGACAGTAGAATTGCGCTCCAAAAACTATGGAATTGGGATCAGGACAAAGTATTTGACCAGGCGACGCATACAATTGACTTGCCGGCCGGCAATGCGCTCGAATTTGTGGCCAATTGGGATGGTGCCGACAACAACGGTAGTGTTCTTTCTGGCAATATCTGGGTAGGTGGAGAGCTCGTCTCAACGCCAGGCGGCACAACGCCGATGATTCGAGTTGTTATCAATGAATAAATTCTGAGGCAGTGAAATTGGATCATATTAAGCTTAAATACGTTACATGTCTGCTAACTATTATTGTAACCGCACTATTCAGCAATGTGAAGGGACAAGTATCAAAAGCTGATCTAAAAATTCGAGCAACCGGTGGCGTCTATTCTTTGTTAGAAGAGGAAGTGCATAATGTTTATGGCTCAGGTCCCTTGTTTCAGCTCCAGTTCGTCGCAAAAATGAGTAAGCAAAGCCGGCTAAAAATCGGCGGGAGCTACTTTCGGACAACCGGCAATCCATATTATTCGCTGGGCGACTTTATCGTCGGTGATACCGGCACGCTCTCTTTGAATAGCCTGAGCATGGTAATTGAGCTGGGTGGGAAAACAGCGAATAATCCCAAGGTCTATGTCGGCGCCGGTGTGCTTTATTACTTCGGCAGCGAAAATATCGATGGTCATAGCAAAAACAATGGCGATGGTCTTGGGGCATTGATTTCGCTGTCGCCGGAATTTCAGCTATCGGGAAAAGCCTTCCTGGTAATGGAGGCCGGATTGCGTTTGGTTGAGGTCAAATTTCGAAATGACAACCGGCGTTATACATTCAATTTGTCAGGCGGGACGCTTTCGATTGGCCTTGCCTATCGTTTCGGGCGATAGTATCAGTTCAGGCTGTCATTCTGGATGACTCTATTTTGACTCTTGTAGCAAACGAACAAAGTTCATCCGGACTCAGGGCCAAAATAGATTATTCCAGGAAGACAGGTTGAATAGTTACAAAAACACGGAGCAAAACAATGATAAAAAAATTCACAGCAATTCTACTTATTTCTGCATATATGATCGGCTGTAAAAGCATCGTCTCGGATGATGCATCACAGTCGGAAATTGCTGAATCGGTGTTGCGCATTTCATCCGAGTTTACAACAGACAAACAGGTTTACAAATCGGGAGAGACGGTCATTCTGCATCTTGAAAACATATCAGATCAGTACCTGGGTTACAATTTGTGTTCGGCTGTTCTCGAACAAAAAAAGGGCAGTAGCTGGCACGCGATGCCATCAC
>JBHHWX010000620.1:0-3484 GCA_046756745.1 bacterium
ATCGTTTTGTGCAGTAACACAAAGCAGGCCCCGTAGGATAGACATCCAACGGGGCAGGCCGGTCGCGCCTTGTGCTGCAAGAAAAGCCGGTGTGTGTTCTCCCTCTCCAACGGCAGGATTTCAGAATACCGGAATTTTCAGCCACTGATGCACACAGATGGGAACAGATTTTCTTCAAAAATAACATCTGTGAAAATCCGTGTCGATCTGTGGCTAATTTTATTTTCGAGTGACGGTTTCAATGCGTTGGCATTATGCCACGACCACATCATCGCTCACTTCAAAAGACCGGCCCAAAGGCTGAAAATGCGTCGTCTCTTCGCGAGCGAGCATGTTTCGAACCTTTTCGAATTTCCGCACAGTCTCTTCGGCATACAAACGCTCCCCACAATGCAAGCAAACTTCAGCATGCGCCTTGAGTACGGCTGTGTTTTTGCCGCCGCGAAGCAGCTTCTCGACTTCCCTTTCGATCAATTCATTGCCACAGACTGGGCACTTTTCGAATGGTTTCATGTTCTTTTCACCCTCTTTTTGAAATCAATCCAGAGATTTGGGTCGGGACGATAGACTGTGATCAAAACAGCCCATTTATTTTGTTTATTATACGCCCAGACTGAATGCACGGGATCGCCGCTATCGCTTCGACCAAAAAGCAGGCAGCTCGGATACGGCCTGTCGTCTGGGTATTGCTTTATGATCTCGCCATTGTTCACTGAAAAATAAATTTCATCAAGCACGAGTTTATCAGCGACGGCTTCTTCATCTGCATGATCAGTAATGCGTACGCGACCGTTTTTAATTGCATCTCGAATTTGCCGAATCTTTATCCCCATCGTTCATAACCTATGTTACCCACACCGTGCGTTGCCGTGCAATCGATTCTTTGATTCAGGAATTTTCAGCCACTGATGGGCACGGATTTTTTCAGAATACATCCGTGAAAATCGGCGTCGATCAGTGGCTAAAATATTTCCCTTCTTAAGCCTCGAAAACCTGATCAAAGAATCGATCCTTGTCCAGCGTTGCCTGCCATTTGCGATGTTGTACAACCGAGTCCAGTCTTTTCGGCGTGGCAATCGTCAAAAAGCGTTTGGTTTCGACCGGCCCCAATTTTTCCATCAACACGGAAATGGCCTGCTCGATCAACTCGTCTTCTTCGAGAAATTGACTGGTTTTCATTTTAAATCATCTTTCATACAAATCAAATAAAAGTCGCCGGTGAAAGGCCGAACCTTTTTGACAATTGGCGGATATGATCCACACTCAACTCGCGTTTGCCTTCCAGTAGATCGGCAACAACATCTGCGCTACCGATTTCAGCGAAACTCGCTGGCGAGAGCCGGTGCTCTTCCATCAGGTATTTGAGCACATCTGTACCGGCCACCTGCGGTTCGGGATAATGGCTTTCTTCATAAGCGTGAATGATCGTGCCCAGGGTATCCAGCAAGTCGTAGAGCGGGTGGCGCTCATCGTCGCCGACGATATCCAAAAGCTCATTCAGTTTCTTCACCGCCCGGTCATACTGGCGTTCATTGCGAATCGGCGAAACCGGCACAAACGTGTTCCGCTCGTCCCAGGCTGCTTTGATATTTTGGGTTGCAACGGTTGCCATTGGTGTTGCGTTCAAATTCTCTGGTTGATTTTTTCGAAACAACGTTTAAATTACCCCATCATCCCTTTGAGACTGCGTGTCTCATTGGCCCCGAACTCCGGTGGGTTCGGGTTTTGTATTTTTAATTCCGGATCACACCCTTCTCATCATGAAACGCAAACCGGATCATATTCCAAAACAGGATTGGGATGCGGTTGACTCGCCGCCGCTTTCCAATGAAATGCTCGCCCGCATGAAGCCGGTGCGCGAAAGCCATCCTAATATTCCGCCACGCATCCGCGGCGCGCAGAAAGCTCCGGTCAAAGTGCCGGTCTCTATCAGGCTAAGCCCGGAAGTGGTGGCGTATTTCAAATCCCAGGGGACCGGCTGGCAGACTACAATTAATGAAATTCTTCACGCGTATATCAAAGAACATCAAGCTGCTTGAAGGGAACACAATCATACCACCAATTCCTTATTCGAACCTGTCCCACTCCGGAACTTCCCGGCTCGGCACTTTTTGCAAAATATTTCTCACCCTTCTTTTCAACTCTGAAATCGATTTCCGTTTGAGCCTAACTTCCAGTGTGGACATCATTTCAAGCTGGGTTATCTGGATATTGAGCAGGTAGTTGGCCAGTTGGTTTATCGACACGCCCTGGTAGCCTGCTTCCCGCTCTAATCTTTTCTTGAGCTCGGTCGGCATTCGTAATGTAACAACTTGCGTCTTATTCATGCTCCTGTCTCCAATATTTATAAAAATCACCTGGCGTGATGACCTTGAATTTAAAGCCTTTCAACTCTCCACTTATAAAATCCCTGATATTCGAAGTGATCAAATACTCGCTCCGACTCGCAAAAGCACATTCGACGAATTGATTGTCTTTTTCATCGATCAAGTTGGGACGGAGCAAAAAGTATATGGCGTGTTTTTGCGCCAAAAGTGCCACCAAATCCAAAACATCTTCGACTTCATCGAGCGATAAACCGAATTTGTTCAAATTTTCGTTTCTGGTCAAGACATCGTAGTATTCGAAATATACCTGGGCTGAGAGCGCCAGCTTTAGTTTCTCATCGAGAATCAACTCAAGAATACAATGGGATGCACCCATTTTGCTATACAGCGCAGAAAAAATGACGTTTGTATCCACAGTGACAATCATGCTTTATGGTAGCATATATGAATACAATATGCAAGAATTTTTTTGATCCTTCGCGTCTTAACGGTGAGAGCCATCAAATCAACCCATGCTTCATCAAAAACACAAACAGCGGAATCTTTTCTGCCAGCGCATCGAATGCTTTGTTGTACTTGGGCGTTAAATCGCGGCGCAGCGCGGGGAAATGCTCGCGGATGGATTGGCTGATTTTTGCAGCGAGGTCTTGCATGTATTGCCTGGTGTTTTCATCCGCCCCGGTGTAAGTCGTCTCATCTAATTCCAGCACGAGCTCGGCGAAATTTGTCTTTGCCCAGAGCTTTTCACTGCTGACTTCATCGAGCGAGATCGACAGGAACGGGCTGTTGTGGTAGGCGATTTCAATGCGGCGGCGGCGTTGTTTGCAGGTGAGAACAGGTCGCAGGTCGTTTGCATCCACACCTAAATTTTCCAGTATTTTTTTAAATTTATCCCGTTTCGGACGCTTGACGAGTCCGATGGCCGGATGTTTGTCCTCCAACGATTTCAGTTTGTGATGGTAGGCGACGCCGAATTTGACATCACCGTCCGGCAGCACCACACTCACAAGCCTACTGCTCTTGACCACTATTTTTTCTTTGCCTTCTACCTTCACACCGCTATCCGAAATCTTCGTTCGCTTGCGGTGCCAGACGCCGGATTGTATGGCGTAGAGCTGCAGCTCGGGCGTATCGTAATAAACATTGACGATGCGCTC
>JBHHWX010000621.1:0-3475 GCA_046756745.1 bacterium
ATTGGCAAAAAGTTAGCACACTATCTAATCGAACAAAAACTCGGCGCAGGTGGCATGGGTGTCGTGTACAAGGCGCAGGATCTCCGCTTGCTCCGCTCCGTTGCCATCAAAATCCTTCCGTCCGATCTCGTGGCTGAGGAGGAAAGTCGCCTGCGATTTGTTCGCGAGGCGCGGGCAGCCTCGGCGCTGAACCATCCCAATATTTGTACCGTGCATGACATCGGCGAGCACAATGGCGTCCATTTCATGGTCATGGAGCTTGTTGAAGGACAGACATTGCGCCAGGTATTGGAGGAACGGGGTCCACTCACTGAAGTTGAAGTCGTGGATATCGCCCTCAAAGTATGCGACGCCCTGAACGCAGCGCATGACAAAGGCATCATCCACCGCGATATCAAGCCAGACAATATCATGATTTCCCGGGAAGGATATGTAAAAGTGATGGATTTCGGCCTGGCAAAGCTTGCGACAGAAAAAGCGGAAGCGGTGCGCAAAGTTGAGAACAAAAGCCAAAAGAAAGACCCGAAAAGCGAAGCTGATCTCTTTGCGTCAACCCTGAGCAACATGCTTGGGACCCTGTCTTACATGTCACCTGAGCAAGCGCGTGGAAAACCAGTTGATCATCGCAGCGACATTTTTTCATTTGGGGTGGTTTTGTACGAGCTGTTGACCGGTAAACCGCCATTTGAAGCAAAATCAAACATAACGACTTTAGAGAAGATTCTCGATGAAGAACCGCCAGCGATTCAAAAAATGAGCAACGCTATATCTCCCTGGATGGCGGGAATCGTCGATAAGATGCTGCAGAAAGACCCGGAGGAACGCTACCATAGCTTGCTTGACCTGTTGCGGGTGCTGGAAGGAAGTTTAGAAAAAGCGTCCTTTTTTCGAAAATATCGAGTCGCGATCACAGCCGTTTCGTTATTGATTCTTTCAATGATCTTTTACTACGCACTCTCAATCCGAACGGATTTCGAAACGATTGCAGTGCAACCACTCAGACATTTGTTCAATTTTGGTTCTTCCGGAATCGGGGATGGTCAATTTAATCAACCCTCAGGGATGGCGATCAGCAAATCCGGAAAAATCATCATTACAGACGAAATGAATCACCGCATCCAGGTATTTGACGAACTGGGCAACTTCATGTTTCGGTTTGGCGCCTTTGGCACGGGAAAGGGGGAGTTTAATCAACCCAAAGGTGTGGCAATCAACAGCCAGGGAAGTATCCTAGTCACTGACGAAATGAATCATCGTGTTCAGGTATTCGATTCTACCGGCAGCTTTCTGTCTGAATTCGGCTCCTCCGGCTCTGGCGATGGTCAGTTTGATCGCCCGCAGGGGATTGCCGTAGACAAATCATCAGGTAACATCCTGGTTGTGGATCATTTCAATGATCGGGTTCAAGCCTTTGATTCATCCGGTAAATTCTTATTCAGATTCGGCACCGTCTGTTATCTTCCAGGCGGTCAGAACTGCTCCGATCCGGACGATTCCGGGCCGCTGGAGCCTGGTGATGGCCAATTCTGGAACCCATCAGGCGTGGCATTCGATAGCTCCGGCCATATCATCGTTTCTGATAGCGAAAATCATCGCGTCCAGGTATTCGACTCCGCAGGCAATTTTCTTTTTAAATTTGGTTCGCATGGCTCCGGTAATGGCCAGTTTAACCGCCCACGGGGCATTTCGATTGATCAATCAGGTAACATCATGGTCGTTGATAGCGGCAATAACCGCATCCAGGCTTTCGATTCATCCGGCAATTTCCTCTATGAGTTTGGCTCCGCTGGCTCCGGGGAAGGAGAGCTAAACAATCCACGGGATCTGGTAGTAGACGAACCCGGAAATATTCTCGTCTCTGATACGTTTAACCAGCGCATCCAACTTTTTGGAACTCCAATTTTTACCACCGTCAGCTCCGGGGTCGGGATCAGCGCCTCGGGGGGTGCTGTATTTGGCTTCTTTGATTTCGATAATGACCGGGACATGGATCTTTTCATTCAACCACGCGACGCTCCTGATGTACTCTATCAAAATAATGGCGCCCCAAAAGGGTATTCTTTTTCAGACGTCAGCGCAAAAATGGGTTTTCATGATCGGGGTGAAGGCGGTGGGAGCTTAAATCTGATTGACTATAACAACGATGGTTTTGTGGATATTTTTCTTTCTAAGAATGGCTTAAAGCTTCTTTACAAGAATAATGGGGATGGCTCGTTCATGGATGTAGCTTCAGTTTCCGGAATTACAGATACAAGTCGTTCCAGAATATCGATTTTTGGCGATTATAACAACGATGGGTTCCTGGATTTGTATCTGATCAATAGTTCGGGAAATTCAGTTGAACCGGCCATTCTTTACAAGAATAATGGTCCGCCTGATTGGAATTTCACCAACGTTGCATCAGAAGCTGGGGTTGAATTTAGAGGTTATGGACATGGTTGTAACTTCGTCGACTATGATGATGACGGTGACCAGGATATTTACATTTCCACCTATAAAGGCAGCAACCTACTCTATAGAAATAATGGCGATGGAACCTTTGTCGATGTGGCTCCGCAAGCGGGTCTTGCAGTCGGCGCCCGATCCCGCGGAACCGTTTTCAGGGATTATGACAACGACGGCGATTTGGATCTTTATGTCACACGAGGTGTTTTTCATACCCCGTTTTCCAATTTTCTCTTTCGTAATGACGGACCTCCGAACTGGACTTTCTCGGAGGTTACAAACCTTGCTGGGGTTGGGCACAAGGGTGATGGCTCGACATCTGCCTTGGGTGACTATGACAACGATGGTGATCTGGACCTTTATGTTGCCAACACTACCAATCAAGCAAATGTCTTGTATCACAACAAAGGAGATGGTACGTTTGCTAACATGACGCCATTGGCTGGGGTGGCGAATCCTCTAACCGGCGGTCTCGCTGCTTTCGGAGATTATAACAATGACGGTTTTCTGGACATCTATGCGGTTAACAATGACGGCCAACACATTCTCTACGAGAACAGAGGAAACTCAAATTACTGGCTAAAGATCAAACTGGTTGGAATGGTGAGCAATCGAGATGGCTTTGGTTCTCGCATTACTGTCTCCACGGAATACTTAACGCAAACCAGAGAAGTTGATGGCGGGAATTTAGGCTTTGGCTTCCAATGCTCCCGGCCCGAACATTTCGGGTTTGGTGCTGCGGCGCGAGTAGATCGAATCGAAGTGAAATGGCCGAGCGGCATTATTACAACATTGACGGGCGTGGTGCCGAATCAAACCCTGACCATTGTCGAAGGCGATAGTGCATTCAGACCGATGCCCTCGCTTTGAGCGCTGGCATCCGGGTGAACTTTTGTATTTTTTGCAAGCCCCGACTCTCCTTTTGGTTATTTTTGGATAATGACTGTCGGGGCAAGAAAAAATCACAATAAACAAATCCCAAATTTCAAATAAACCCCAGAACCCAAATTTGAAATTCCAAACACAGAGT
>JBHHWX010000622.1:0-3474 GCA_046756745.1 bacterium
GACGTTTGCGCTATGGAACGCGTTGTCATAAAACAACCGTTTCTTGCTGGCGGCGCAGGTTTACCTCCCTGTTTAATTTCTTGCATGCTTTATCCTGGTTGCCTTCTAATGCCCAAGCATTTTTCAGAGCCGCCTCCGCCTCTGCCAGCTCGCCAACTGCAAGGTAAACCGAACCCAATGTGTACCACAAGATATAATCGTTGACATAACGCTTGAGAGCCTGGCGTACAAGACGAATCGCGGCCTGTTGTGATCGTTTTTTGATCAAACTCTTTATTTGAAGAACGAGCTGCGTGTAATCGTCCGGTTTCAGCTTGGGCGCAAAGACTTCTGTAACGGGTTTCGTTTTTAGAATCGAGGGCTGCCACCAGCCGACGCCGAAATAGTCTTCCGGGTGTGGCACTGGTTCCGGATGGTAATGAACGTGCATTTTTTCGTAAAGTACGTCGGCGCCTTTTTGCACGAAATGCTCTGAGTGGGATTCCGGCGCGGTGTTGAAACTGACGTGACCGACATGATTCACGAAAACGTCCAGCGCAACCCGCAGCAAGTAGCCTTGTTCGCGCAAGCGCCAGGAAATTTCCAAATCCTCCATCCCCAGAAAAAAATCCGCATCGAGTCCGCCAAATCGTTCGATCAAATCCCTTTTTAACATCAGACAGAATCCAATCAACAGCTTGCTTGGTAAGCTGCGCCGCTTAAAGCGCTCATTCAGGCAGGCCATCAAACCGGCCGCATCATTTAAATAGTCAGCGTATTCGGGAAAATAGCTGGTGATGTGTTGCGTGCGAATCACATAGTTGGAAAGCGGCCCCACAGCGGCGGTTTTTGGGTAAAACCGAAAATGTTCAGTCAATCGACTCAACCAGTCTCCGAACACTTCCGTGTCCGGATTGAGCAGGACGACGAACTCCTTGTTCGATTTTTCGATGCCAATGTTACACGCTCTGGCAAAGCCCAGATTCTCGGTTTGTAGGAAAAGGCTCATTTTCCTTCCGGATGCCGCAGCAAAGTCGCGTAAGATTTCGGCTGTTTGGTCGGCGGAATGATTGTCGATGACAATGATTTCATCGTTGCGCCGGAGCGTGTTCAACACGCTTGCCAAACAGGTCGAAATGGTTTTGGCGGAATGATAGGTCACGATGATGATTGAACATCCGGGTTTCATCTTCAATCACAAACTCTCCGATAGCGCGCGTTGCAAGAACTCGCTTTCCGGATACTGTGAGAAAGTCCGGAAAGCTTGTTCGGCCGCAGCGTCGCGCGCATTTTCATCATTTAGGTACCGCTCACAGGTGGGCACCAGGTTTTCGTAATCGGTGTAGACGATAACGTCTTCGTATCTCTTGTGGGGCGTATTTTCCACTACGGTAAAAATGCGGTTGTTGAGCAAGTAGGTCAGACGCACTTCGTCGAAAAGTTTTGTGTCGTAGTAATGCACCACCAAAACCATTTTCGACCGGCTTATCCACTGGTCGCGTTCTTCGCCGTATACGCCAAACAAAATTCTTGTATTGAATTTTTTCTGAAGCTCCGCCAGAATCTTGCCGCGCCGCTCGTTAATGGAGCCGTAAAAGAGCACATCGACATCCTGGACGGGATTGGGTTGTATGCGCTGCATCATGGGATGAAAACCGATGGGTTTGTAAACCGCCGGAATGCCGTTTTGCCGCAAAAACGCGACGTTCTGCTCGCTGAAATCCCAAACGATTGAGGCCGATCTCAATGTTTTCAAAAAATCAGCTTGCCAGCTTCTCTTCTCAGATAATTGTTCCAGTTGATAAACAATGCACGTGTACCCATCCGGCAAAGGGTTGCCCCATAACGGATGATAACCGAGAATGATATTCAGGCAATCCTTTTGTAGGTCATTCCCGAAAATAACTTGGTGCGAAAGGTCTTCCAAACCGTATTGCAGAACCTGCGCCACTTCGAGAATACATTGCGTGTGTGCGAATGCGGGATCCTCTTTTGGAGGCACCGCTTGTACGATATTGAATTTCATGAATATATATCGGTATCTTGGATGGGGATAAAAAAGAAAAGAACAAATTTTAAAATTTACTTAAAGCCGGACAAGCCGGGACCAACAAAAATTAAAAGCCATGCAAAGGCGCAGAGACGCAAAGAATACGCAAAGGTTTTTCTTTGCGATCCCTTTGCGTCTTTGCGTGAAGTTTTTGCTTTTTGGGATAATGAAAATTATCGAGAAAGTTTTGTCAATAAAAAAAGGGCGCCCAAGTTGGACGCCCTTTTGCTCCGCAATGAGCTGATTACTGGAATAGTGAGAGCAGCACCTGTGGCGCGGCGTTGGCCTGTGCCAGCGAAGCCGTAGCGGTTTGCTGCATGATTTGTAGTTTCAGAGCTTCAAGCTGTTCCCTGGCAAAATCGGAATCCATGATTCGGCTGCGGGACGCCTCGGTGTTGGTAACAGCGGTCGAGAGCGTCGATTCCTTTGTCGTCAACCGCGATTGCACCGCACCAATTTTGGTGATACTGGTTTTGACCGTGCTAATTGCAGTATTGACACGACCCAGCGCCGTCGAAGCATTCGCAGAGCTGGTCACGACCAGACTCGCGTCCTTGACGCCCAGCGCCCCGGCAGTATGACTGGATGAGGTCACGGTCACGACCAAAGTATCGGTGGTTTCTGCGCCCGCCTGAATGGTCTTCGAGACCGACGTGAGGAGTTGGACGCCGTTGAAGGTTGTTTCCGTAACAATATCGTCAATTTCGGCAGCTAAGGCATCTAATTCATCTTCAATCGCGTTTCGTTCTTTGGCGCCGAGCGTGTCGCTGGCTGCCTGGGTGACTTTCTCTTTCATTCTTTCCAGAATGTCGAGGATGTTGCCCAAGCCGCCTTCGGCAATCGCCAACATATTTTTGGCGTCGCCGATGTTGCTCAGTGCGGCGCCTAACCCTTTATTTCGTGCCTGCAGGCCTCTGGCGATGAAAAAACCCGCGGCATCGTCCTCTGCGGTATTGATTCGTTTACCGGTCGCTAAACGTAACTGATGAATTCCCAACTGTACGTTGACTCGATTCAAGGAATTCAAAGCTTCTAATGCCTGAATATTACTACCAATACGACTGAAATCTCCAAAGCCCATATCAATTCTCCTTGTTCTTAGTGGGGTTCATAATGTTCATGCTATTTGCTGCTTTACAGCTATGGTCGTCGATTCCCTCTTACCAGTTAGAGTCTTAAATGCGTCTATTTACATTATCGACCAATTTGAATTTCACTTGCTAAAATGTTATCAAACTTTTTACAAAAAGAACATTTAACTGTTTTGACTCAGGCTGTTAACTGCTCAGCTAACAGCCAACAGCTCATGCCTAATATAAGTCAATCTTAAAAAATCCGTTGGGTTTTTCTATCCGTTGGAGATAAACGGTTCGAGGTGTCACTTCGCTAGATAGTGTCTGAACGAAAACTTGATTTTTGATGTCTTTGCGAGCGTTTCTCAGCGA
>JBHHWX010000623.1:0-3469 GCA_046756745.1 bacterium
TTTGCCCCGTTGGATACTTTCGTGGAGATTTTTATTTACCGTTTTTCCTGTTCAGACTGAACTGAAGTGAAACCTGAATAAGTCCAATTTATCCCACGGGGTTTGAGGCGACGCTTCGCTATATTGTTACAGAACAGGAGATAAAAACGGGCAAAAAAAAGAAAGAGGTCAAGATAAACAACTCTTTTTTACTTTCCATTGCAACCTTCTCCAAGACCTGTCGTAAACAGCTATTAAATTACGATAGGAGTGAGAAATGGTACTACAAGTTTTGAAATTTGCATTTATCGGACTCATCGCCGCCCCCTTTGTCTATATGATTTTCGAAGTGACTCTTGACGTTTTGCACCGATTTTATAGCTTTTATAAGCGAGAAGCAAAGCCCGTCCTGGTTAGGGTAAAGCACCCGTTTAAAAAACATTAATCTTCGTGAGATTTCCTCCTCTTACCTTAAAAATACCGGCTCGAAATATGAGCCGGTATTTTTTTTGCCCGAAACGAGGGCGAAAAACTTTTTCTCTAAACCTGCTGTGCAGAAATAAAATCTTTGCATAAGCCTCTTGATATTTTTATATTTCCTAAGACGGACAAGCCGGAAATCCCAAATATCAAATAACAAATCCCAAATAATTCTCAAACGACAAATAACAATGAACAAAACAACAAGCTTCAATACTAAAAACTTTGTTTTTGTTTGAGATTTCGGGAATTGACCGAAAACTCCAAAAACTTCTTCGCGAAGGCGTCCCCGCCGAGCTAACTAAAGCAGGGATTCATCCTCGGCCAGGAGGCCTTCGGGTAAGAGAGGGTCGTTTTCGGGCAATCACTAACTAGAGTCTGAACGAAAACTCTCTAAAATGCTCAAGCATCCGTCCCCGGGTGCGTTTGACGTTTTGTAAAAACAATTGATTACAACGCCCCGAGGACGGGGCTTAGAGCTTATTTCTGAGTTTTCGGTCAATCACCAACTAACGAAGCGATAGCAGCTCAAAGGCATGATTGTGGGCAACGATCTCATTAAACAACAGGTTGAAGGTGTTTTACAAAAATTACCGAAAGATGTTCTGCTGGTGGCAGCGGCGAAAACCCGCACACCAGACGAAATAAAGGCTGCTGTGAAAGCCGGGGTGAAGGTCATCGGCTATAACTATGTACAAGAGGCAAAACGTATGTATGATATTATCGGCAACCGCGTACAGTGGCACATGATCGGGCATTTGCAGCGCAACAAAGCCAAACAGGCCGTAACGCTGTTTGATATGATCGAGACCGTTGACAACCTGCGATTAGCCGAAGCACTGAATCGATGCTGCGCCGAATCGAGTAAAACCATGCCAATCCTCATCGAAATCAACAGTGGTCGTGAAGAAAACAAGTCGGGTGTGTTCACGGAAAAAGTCGAAGAGTTGGTTTCCGGAATCGCTCATTTTGAAAACATCCGGGTACAAGGCTTGATGACCATGGGACCTCTTTTGGGGGATCCGGAAAATTCCAGACCGTACTTCAGGGCGACCAAAGAAACCTTCGACCGGCTTAAAGAATCGAACATCCCGAATGTGGAGATGCGCTATCTGTCCATGGGGATGAGCCGTACCTACCAAATCGCAATCCAAGAGGGGGCGAATATCGTACGGATTGGTACGAAATTGTTTGGAGAGCGGCACTACAAATGAAAGGCCGGATGGATGGATTAATGGATCCTTGATCCGGTAATCCAATTATTCGGGTACTTTAAAATCAGCACAGGAGTTGAGCAGTGAAAATCAGCCGGGTTAACGAAATGCGTCACTTGGATCAACGCGCGGTTTCGGAATACGGTATCCCGGAACAGCTCTTGATGGAGAATGCAGGTGAAGCGGCTTACTTCACTATCTTGAATGAATTTGGAGTTAAGGACAAATCTTTTGTCATTTTCTGCGGGTCGGGAAACAACGGCGGCGACGGTTTTGTCGTGGCGAGGAAACTGTTTTCCAATGGCGCCCGCGTCTCCGTTTTCATTTTAGGAGATCGCAAAAAATATAAAGACGCCGCGAGACTCAATTTAAGCATCGCTGAAACACTGGGACTGACGTTGTTTGAGCTGCAAAAGGCGGATTCAGCAGCGGAAGAACTTGTCAACGCTGACGCTGTCATCGACGCCCTATTTGGCACCGGCCTCACACGAGAAGTTACCGGGAAATACAAAGACGTCATCCAACTCATTAATAGCAGCGGCAAACCCATTTTCAGCTTGGATATCCCCTCGGGTGTGCATGGCGATACGGGCCAGGTGATGGGCGCGGCAATTCATGCGAAGAATACCATCACATTCGGACTTCCCAAAACCGGTAACCTGCTTTATCCGGGTTTTGAGCTGGGAGGCAAACTTTTTGTCACGCATATATCATTTCCCCCGAAACTCACCGATTCGGATGAGCTTCTCATTGCCACCAATGACCCCATTCCTTTGCCTAAGAGAAACCCGGATAGCCACAAAAGCAGTCTTGGCAAAGCGCTTTTTATCGCGGGTTCTGCGAACTATTTTGGGGCGCCTTATTTTGCCGCGTACTCGTTTCTCAAAGCCGGCGGCGGACTCTCTTTCTTGGCGGCGCCGGACAATATCACGCCGTTTATCGCTAACAAAGGCAGCGAGGTCGTGATGTTGCCGCAAAAGGTCACAGCTTCCGGCAGCATCGGCCTGCAAAACAAAGCCCAGCTTTTAGATTATTCGAGAAAAGTGGATTTCGTTATCATCGGCCCCGGGCTTTCATTGGATGAAGAGACACAAAATCTGGTCAGAGAGCTCACCGCGGCGATAAACCGGCCGCTGCTCATCGACGGCGATGGCATTACCGCGGTGGCGCAGAATCCGGACTGCCTGAAAAACCGCACCGCGCCGACCATTTTGACGCCGCACATCGGCGAGATGGCGCGGATTGTCGAGGAAGACATTTCGGAAATCGTTACTGCTAAGATCGACGTGCTGCAAAAAGCAACTCAAAATCTCAATGCGACGATCGTATTAAAAGGCGCCCACTCCCTGATCGGTTTTCCTGACGCACGGGTTGTCCTCAACCTCAGCGGCAATGCCGGTATGGCCACGGCTGGCAGCGGCGATATTCTCACCGGAACTATCGCTGCGATGTTCGGGATGGGACTGCAGGTAGAGGAGGCCGTGCGCATGGGGGTGTTTCTACACGGATGTGCCGGCGATTTTGCTGCCCAAGAGTGTGGCGAAGACGGCATGACAGCCGGGGATATTATGGAGCAATTACCAGCGGTTTTAAAAACCGTGCGTCAAGATTTTGACTCGATAACCGCCAATCATGTCGGAAAAATTCACACCGTTTAAAGCCGGCCCGACGTAACGCAATCGTCTCGATTGCGAGCAAAAACGCGTGTCTCTTTTTCATTGGAAAAATAAGTTCCATCACTGCTTCGCCAAAACAAAGTTTTGGCGGCAAACGGGACGTTTGCCGTACGTAACGCA
>JBHHWX010000624.1:0-3468 GCA_046756745.1 bacterium
CTGCTCGACAGAATCACGGATGGCGAAAGCAAACTGCTCGACAGAATCATAGATGTCGAGAATAAACTGCTCGACAGAATCACGGATGGCGAAAGCAAACTGCTCGACAGAATCATAGATGGCGAAGGTAAATTGGACAAAAGAATTACCTCACTTGAGACAAGAATCGCGGAGGTCCGCGCAGATTTGATTAAATGGATGTTTATCTTCTGGGTTGGCCAAGTCGGCATGATCTTGGGAATATTATTTGCGTTCTTTAAATGACTCTTCGCTTTCTCTGAGAAGCTCCCTATCGTACCGCAAACGTCCGGTTTGCGTCAGGCAGATGCTTTATAGACGTTCTGTAGGTAATCATGATAATATTAAAATTTTTTCAAGACACGTATAGGGAACAACCAGTCCGTCCACACCCCGCTACTTCTGCGGTTTCTTCTCTGTGACTTTTTTGCTGTCCGCTTCTTTTTTCTCTTGCTCCTCTCCATCAGAGTATATCATTTTTTTAAGCCGGTCGATAATCTTTTGAATGCTCTCTCTTTCTTCACGGATCTGTTGCAATTCTTTTTCTGCGCTTTCAGCTTTTAACCGGGCTTTTACGAGTTCTTGCTGCTCTTTGAAGTTTTCCTCTATTTTCATTTCCGAGTTTAAAAAATCAACATTCTCGCTGTTTTGGCCAATCTTCTCGAACACAGACGAAGTTCCTAATTGTGGAGCAGGTTTGAGCAGGTTAAACTGCATCCCGAACCGCACGCGCCACCAGGGATAATTTGTCAAATCTTCGCTGATTCTGGGTAAGGAGGTGCCGTCCCGCTCATACAGCGTGGTGTCTTTAAACTGGGACAGCCTCAGGTCGAGACCGAATAAAAACGAAATCCAACGCGAAGGCCTGTATTTGACGCTTGGGCTGAAGTAGATGACGTCTTCCCTGCTGTAGACTGTAACCGGCGGCCGGTTCAAAAAGGCTTGTCCGGTTAGCTCCCAGTAACTATCGAAATATTTCGTGGGAAAGGCCAGCCCGACTCCATACAAGAGTTTTGTGGATGGATTGGTTACGAAAATTTTATCAACCGGCGGTTTACCGGACGGGAAGTCTCCTGTGTCATTGTGATACCAGAAACCGAGGTTTACATGAATATTAAAAGCGCTTTCTGGGATCAAAAGGTCCGGTGAATAGGACAGTTGAATCATCATCCCGGCCTCTAAATTGTTGCCTGAATAGGGCTCGAAAATAAGATTGTGTTTGTTCGCCAATGGGATGCGGCCGGCAAGTGTCAATCCGAGTTTCAATGGGCTAGTGGATTTCCCAATAGATCCGACTTTCATTTTTAAGAACAAGTCGTCCGGGAAGTTGCTTTGGTTTTGATTGACTCCTTTATGATTGTCCCGGTAGATCAACTGCGTGACACCCCATTCCACATGTTTACTACTGGCAAAGTGAAACGTAACAGCTCCTTGCAGGTCCCAGTATGTCTGCTTCCTGTTGGTTCTCATGTTAACGCCATTTTGAAAAAAAGCCGTCGAGTAGCCATGGAATGTCATACTGCCTTTTTCAAGGTTCCAGGCGGTCGTGAGATGCATGAGTCCTCTGCCACCTGGGAAATCAAAATATTGAGAAAAAAGTTGCGGCGCGCAAATGCATAAGAAACAGATGGCCTTCAGAAGTGCTTTCATGATGTGTTGACCCCTTAGCGTTGTTTATAGTGACAGGCGCAAAGATCTGCTTATATTCAATATACGGGAAGATGTGATGAAATGCGGATACAGGGGAGGGGTCGGTCGATTTAAAACTTTCCGCTGGCGCGTTCTTTTGAAGGCAAAATTTCCAAGCAGGTGGTCCACCAACCGGTTAGAATGGTTTCAACGAATTTTTGAGGTATCTTTTCTTCGCGCATTTCAGCGGCCAACCGAATGTAGTCGTATTCCAGTTTGATGAATTCGATGTTGACAGTATGATTTTGGGATAAAATGGCATACCAAACATTTTGGCTGCCATCGTTTTCCGGTCGTCCGATTACGCCGACATTCGCAAAGAAGTTGCCGTTACGGAGCTCCCTTTTCCAATGTAAACCGGTGTGGGTAGCCAAAATGATGTCCGCGTGGTGTTCTTTAAACTGCTTTTCCAGAAAATGATTTGGTGTTGTGGATTCCCAAAGGAATTCGTTGGTTTGTCGCGGTGAACCATGGCACATAAGGATGCGCTTTCCGCCAAAAGTCACCCGGATTTCTCGAGGTAGATGTTTTTGCCACTTTTTAAAATCCCGACTGGTACGCGAAAATGTGTAATCGTAGCTGATTTGGGCGAAGGTGTTGTCTTCCGGATCAGTATAGCCGCATTGACAGTCTTTTAGGTCATTGCCGATGGAATGATCGTAATTGCCTTGCACGACCTGGATGCCATTCTCTAATAAAATGGGGAAAACTTTATCCGGATGCGGTCCGAAGGCACCCAAGTCTCCCAAACAAAAGAAGGCGTCTGCGCCTTTCCTGCGCGCGTCTTCCACCACTGCTTCGAGCGCTAAGTAATTGTTATAAACGCCACCAAAAACGGCTATTTTCTCACAGGTTATTTCTTGCATGTTTGTACCGCAATCGTCTCGATTGCGATCCTACATATCCTATTTCAATTATCGCTCAGGATAAAACATCCTGAGCCTTGTGCTTTTTGACTGGCAAACGGGACGTTTGCCCTATGTATCTTAACTAACAGCACCCATCCGGACCACAATAGGGCGCATTGGTGATTTCGGTTTTATCGTACTGCAGTCCTTTCGTTTCCCGTGGGTGGCGACGGGCGTTTTTTTGACACGCGAATTTTTCTGCGCCTTCTAATGAAATATTTTCATACGGCAGCAAAGGAATGATGTCCTGAGCATACGGTTCTTTGGAATATATGCGATATGTTTTATCGCATACCGCCATACGCTCCCCGCGATACAGCGTGTGACCGTCGTCGTCCACGACTGCTTTCCAGGGTCCCCGGTAAATGACCGCCTGATTGCGTTCGAGGCATGGGCCTTCTTTACCTTTGTAGGCTATCAGGGTCATCGCACGAAATTCGATACCTTCAACGGTCTGCCAGGCGTCCTCGTCGCGTTTGACGATTTCGATACCGTAGAAACCGGCGTCTGCGAAAGCCTGTAGAAATTCTTCTTCTTTAAAAGCGCCGGAAATGCATCCGCTCCAAAGTTCCGGATCGTTTTTGAGATGCTCCGGCACATCCTCGTCGGAAACGATATCGGATATGGCCACTCGTCCGCTGACTTTTAATACCCGGTAGATTTCGGAAAAGAGCTGCTTTTTGTCCTCATCTTTGACCAAGTTCAGGACGCAATTGGAAACCACCAGATCGACGCTTTCGTCAGGGATGAGTGGGTGGTTTCGTTTTTGTTCTTCGATATATTCTTCATATCGAACTAAATACGAGGCGTTTTTTTTTTGGGTTTGACATAAAAAAAAAAAAAAATTTTATAA
>JBHHWX010000625.1:0-3462 GCA_046756745.1 bacterium
AATGCAGATAATCATGTGCCAGCCAATTTGCGAGAATCATTTCCGCGCTCATCACGCCAAGCTGTGGGTGGCGGTAACTCGCCTGCCACTCATGCGAGGATAACCCTCGAAGCCATTTTATCGATTCATCCCTTTCAAACAAGAAATTCGATACGGAAGGCGCATATTCTCTTTTGGAATAGGCGCGTTCACCGACCCAGGCCTCCGGCGCTATCGGAGGCCAAGCTTCATTCGGATTTTCCAAGACGGACCGCAATCGATGTCTGAAGTCCTCTCTCTCTTCGTCATAAAGATGATTCACCACTTCCAGGATTGACCACTTTTCCGGAGCGGGTTTCCAGTGGACCTGCTTCTCTGGGATTGTCGCCAGCAGACTTTCGAAAACAGGGATATTTTCTTCAAGTCGATCGATGATAGATGCGTGATTCATTTCAATGGACCCTCAATATTTAAGGATATGCAGTCATCGAATACGTCTAAAAACGCGGGCCGGAAAGTGCGTTTGTCTTCGCGACGGCGTCCTCGCCGAGCAGACTCTATGCTGAGTAACCCTCGGCGAGACGCCTTCGGGAAGTAATTTTGGCTTTTCCGACCGCGTTTCTAAGAATCGTCGCCACCTCAACCTGGGCTATTTTGTCACCACCCCGTCCTGACACGGCCCGAACGAGAAAGTAATCGAATCAGCATTGTTATCAGGATCGGTGACGGTCACACTGCCGTTGTACTGGGCAAGCTGTGGGCACGTCACAGTCGAGGTGAGCCCATCTATCGAACCTGTACAATTGGAGACAAATCCGGAAAATGTGAGATCGTTTAGGTCATTATCCGAATCTCTGACCGTTACAGAAATCGTGACATCACTTGCGGTACCGGCAGTACACCCGGCGACCTGGGTCCATGACACGCGACTTATGGAGGGGGCGCCGCTGGACATCGGATTGTTGTTGTCATCATCACTCGAGCAGCCCGAGAGCGCTGCTAAAACTCCGGCTATCACGACCAGACTTGTTTTTATTGGAAGGTGCATCTCTCTTCTCCTTTCAAGTTTTGACCTTGCATTGACAGAATTACCCAAGACACGCAGTCGGAAAATCAGTCTGTCGTTCCGGCCGTAGTGCCGGAACCCACTGGCGAGGAGCACAGTCGCAGAGGGATTCCGGTATTCGGCTATCGCCGAAACCGGAACGACATTCAGGTCTCATCACATCCCGCAGGCGTCGAGTGAGTTTACTTCGACTCTGTGCCCAAAAACCCTCGGCGAGACGCCTTCGGGAAGTGATTTTGGACTGTCCGGCCAAGCTTATATTGAGAGCTTTATCTTATGTACCCGGTAAATATTTTTCTCTCAGAGCTTTCGTCGGAAACAAAGGCCCCGGATCGAGCTTTCTTCCCTGAGAGATTTCATTATGCCCCAAAATTTCCTTTATTTTGAATTGTTTGCTGAGCAAAGCGACGATTTCGTCTACCCGTTCGAGTTGAATTTTTGTGAATTTTTGCCAGTAACTCGGACTCTTTGAGTTAGGAAGCACAACGCTCTCTGCTTCGCTTTCATCGTATGTCTTCCCGAACCAGGCTCTGTATTGTCTCCCTTCTAATTTCAGCCGCCCGGCATTCACCAATTCTATCCCAATAGAGTAATTGTTGTAACCGGAGCGGCCCTTGTATGAGCTGCGACCGGTATGCCAGGCCACTTCGTTGAAAGGAAGCAATTGCACGATCTTGCCGCCTCTGTCAATAACAACATGCGCAGACGCTTTTCGCTTTGGGTCAGTTAAAGGCTTTACGGTGGCTTCCAAGCTTTGAGTCGATGAGAAATGAAAGACAATGGCGTCCGGATAGCCTGTTTTAAAGGGGCCGGAGGTGTTCGGGGAGGGTTGAAACTCGACCGCTTCTCCAACCAATCGTTGATTCTCAATAGCTAACGATGAAGACGGCTTGTACACATACGACTTTGCCCTCCTTGACTTCGACTTTAAAGAGACGAGATTTTGTTCGATTTCAGATAACGCTTTGGTTCTTTTCGTTGCGACAGCGCCGGATTGGATTGATTTGTAATCGGCCAACAGATCTTCGTATTTCGCCAGCAGCTCTGCATTTTCTTTTTTGACTGCGTCGACTTCATCCCAGGCATTCTTCATATCCGTTTCAGCCTTTGCCTGCATCGCATTAAACTCTGCCTCCTTTTCCCTGACGGTTTCTTTCTGTTCTTCCAATGCCGCTTTCGTTTTTGCATTATCGAGCGCGAGCTCAATATTTTCCTTTTGATAACTCGGTTCGATGATTTCACTGAAGAAAAACCACAGGACAGGGAAGCTGACTATGCCGGCGACAAACGCTTGAATGGTCCTTTCTTTCCGGTACCAGGGTTTTTTCGCGTTGTCTTGAATGTGTGATATTTCCAGGTCTATCTTTTTTCTTTCGGCTTGGAATTTCAGCATCTCGGCTTCAATCCTGGCCTTTTCCGCTTGCTTTAAAATGTCACCGGTGGTTTGTTTTTCTTTCATGGCGATTCACCTTGGTTTAGATTCTCAGTACTTTCACATCGACAAAACTTTGTCGATAATTCGAAACTCAAATTTCTAAGTCAAGATAAGAATTTAACGCAGAGGTCGCAGAGGAACACAGAGAAGAAGCTTTAAGAACATTCTTTGTCAGTTTGCTTTTTTCTCTGCGAACTTTGCGTTCTCGGCGTCCTCTGCGTTGAAATGCATGACGCTATTTGAAGCGACGAAGTCATCCTTTAGCAGCAAGGTCTGCGAAAAGGCGTAGGCGCCTGCCAGGATATTGGGCCGCTATCTGATTCAGCAAAGTCAGGCGCTCTTTCGTAAGAGGGGTCGAGTGAGAAAGACGAATATGTTTACAAAAAGATTAAGAAAAAAATGTGCCGCTGAGGCACGCTCGAATCGAATAACTACGCAGGTTAAATGGATAAACCCGTCACGTCATTTTCAGGCTTGCTGAGATTTCCCCTGGGTGTTGTCGTTTAGATACAAAAGTTGGCTGGTCGGTTTATAAGCCTGTTATAGAATGGATGTGAAATAATACAACCTAAAGATAACTAATGCAACTATTTTTTGAAAAGTTTTTTGTTTATTTAGCCTGATTAATTCCTAACGCAGGAAAGCCGCAACCAAAGATTCAACACAAAGGACACGAAGAATTCACAAAGTTCACAAAGATTAATCTATTTTTAACCTAACCTGAATAATTCAAATAGCTTTTAAAGTGGCAGAATAATTTAATGGCAAAATAATTATTTTTCAAGAAGTTAATCATTTTGCCGAGAAATCATTCTGCCATTTAATCATTTTGACTACAATTATTTTGACCTTTTCCAATTTACAATCTTTATTCATTGTGCAAAACTTTGTTAAAAATACAAAGTTTTTGGCGGTAATAGAATAATTCGGGTTCGATATCATCAACGGTACACCCCTTTTCCTGCACCGCCCAAGTTAAGGC
>JBHHWX010000626.1:0-3457 GCA_046756745.1 bacterium
ATGGGACATTCGTTGGGTGTTCACGCTTCAGCGTGTTTTTGTGCCGCCCCTCCCAAAGCACAAGCTGAAGCTTGTACACCGCCACCCACCCGTAACTGACCGATTACTGGCACTTCAGTTTTTTGCTTGATAAATAAAAAAAGGTAACAGTTCACCCCCTTGTCATTCCTGCAGTCTTTAAAGCAGGAATCCATTCTTTTGGGTTGTCAGCAGAAGGTGGATTCCCGATTAAGAGATTTCGGGAATGACAGATGAACTGTTATAAAAAAAGAAAGCCACTGCCCGGATTTGTCCCAAAGGCCATCCCAGGCAGCGGCAAACTTTGTATGGAGGGGGAAGATAAAATCAGTCTATCTTGACAATCCGAAACCCAATAATTTTTACACTTTCCGGGCCGTCGATGGACCCGTTCAAGAACGTTGGATACCGGTCTGCAATTTGTGCATAATGGTGGACGTCGATGGAAAACGCGCCTGCTGAGAGTTGAAAATCACCGCTTTTTTGCGTTTTTGTGTGCGGTGTACCCGGATCATCCGGCACGACTTTCACCTGACCGGCGTTCGGATTAGCCGGAAGCGTCACCTGGCCGGAACCGTCGCGCAGCTCGAGATAGAAGCTTTCGTTCAATTGTGCGTCTCCGCTGTTGTACCACACTTCGGAATAAAATCGATAGCGACCGGACGTTCGAATCTCAAAGCTCACCGTATTCAAATCCTGGTATCCGGTCTGACCTTTGTCGGCGCGGACACTGCTTTCAGCCGAGAGGATAATGTCGTCAACAGAAGCGACCTGCGAATTCACAACCTCGATGGTATCGGTAGCAGAGCTATAACCGGCTTGATTATAGGCTGTCGCCGTAACGATTCGGATACCCTGAGTTGAAAAAGTCACGCTTTCACTTCCTTGCAATCCGGAGTTTTGCACAAAATCGACAACCACGTAATCTGCATTTTGCGTAATCCAGGTTATCGACGCTTGGGCGTCGACCTCGACTTTTTTCGTCGTGGACAACATGACCACGGGCTTGGCCGGCATTGGCGCCTCTTTAATATAAACAGAGTCTCTTCGAATTGTCAGCAGATTGTCGTTTCCATAAGCGGTTGCCGTGAAGACTTTCTTTCCCGGATTTCTGAAATAAACTTCTTCGGCACCGGCCGGGCCTCGCGTACCAACGCCTTGATCGATGACGACCTGATAGCCGTCTGAATTCCAGTTCAGGAGCACAGGGTCGCCGTAAACTAAGCTGTCCGGATCTGCTGAAAATTCCAACGCTGGTGGAATCTCGGTCTTCGCAGCGATGTATACGGTATCGCTCACAGCAAACGTCATGTTGTTTTCGCCGTAAGCGGTTGCGGTGAATATTTTTTCCCCTGCAGAAAGGCAAACCGTCTTTTCCGAACCGTTTGGACCTCGCAGCCCAATGCCTTGATCGATGATAACTTGATAGCCGCTGGACTGCCAGCTTAAATTGATGGCTTCTCCCACGGTCGCCGAATCTTCGGCAATACTGAATTCCAGCGAAATTGTTTGTTCGGCGGTTACTTCGAATTCCAAATTCACAGTGGTGGCTTGTCCGGCCAAAATGTCGACGGCTTTGACCACAGGGTCCAAACCATCTTTCTCAGCAGCAACGATATAGGCGCCTTGCGGCAGCATGTGGGAGGATGCACGGTCTTGTGAGCGGATAAGAATGTTTTCACGTGAATCTTTGATGAAAACCGTAGCCGAGTCCTGGTTAACCGTAACGACCAATTGTCCTGCATCCGGAGCGAGTGATTCGAGCACGGCTTCTACGTTGTAGGACTGGCCTTCTTCAATCAATAATTGTTCTGTGTAGACTTGAAAGCCGGTCTTCATAAGCCTCAGCGCCAGGAGTCCGGTCTGAATATTTGCATCCAGGAATGGGGTATATCCGGCAGATTCTCCGTTGATGAAAATATTAACAGAATCGACCTCGACTCCGCTTTTGTCGATTGCCTTCACTTGCAGAATTGTTTTTGTTTCCGGAGTTAGCGGAAGCTGCGCCTTGCTGCACGCAAGACTGAGCAAAGCGAGACTAAGCCATAATGTCTTCATAGTCAAACCTCCGTGTTTGACCTCCTCTATCCAGTTCACGTATAGATGATTAATTAAAATTAAAATTCACTCCAATGCCGCTTCCGACTTTCCATCGACTTGATTTGTCTAAAGAATCGATGTTTGAGAACGTTACATTTGGATTGAATTCAATCTTTTTATATCTAAATACGATTCCGGCAGCTACACCCGTTGTTTTGAAAGACCAATCATCGGTTGAGGTAAAGAATTGCCAGCCTCGAAAGCCTCCGAGTGAAAAACCTACATAGTCCGTTTTCATATGCTTTACACCGGCATAAACAAAGGAATCGGATTGGTTGCCAAGAAGTGTTGACTTGTGCCAGGGTGTGACTCCTGCCTGTATGATAAAAGAAGTTTTATCGATGATAATGTTTAAGGAGAGCGATGGAGAAAGTAAATTCCCGCTCGAGCCGGCTTGCCAAGTCCATAACCCGGCCTGTAATCGCCAGTTAAAATTAGAGCTGTCTTTTATCGTTTCCGTATGACTATTGGCGCCGTTCTTGCCATTGGTTCCGTTCATTGCAACGGGTAAAATACGGTTCAAGTCGTTTTTCAGTTTGGCGACTTCACTATATAGGTTTTCGTTTTGTTCTTTGAGATCGTCAAAGTTATCTGAAATCGTATAGCGATCTTGTTTTTTCGACCAGAGAACCTTGACTCCTGCAATATTTTCATGGGTCACACCGACCGTTCCCCGGCCGTATCGTGCTCTTAATACTCTCGCCCGGCCTAAACGTTTTGCGTCGTTCCAAGCTTCTGAAATGTTGCTATGCATAATTCTGCCGTTCATCTTCCAGCGCAGGCTGTCCGCTGCTCCTAAAAAAGTCACTTCAATGTCGTCATTTTGCATGAGACTATCTAATGTCGCGAGAGCATTTCTATCTATAAGGGTGTCGTCGAGGTTGGAGCTGCCGGGACTGAAGGGTTTTATCCAGAGAACGCCGGATGTTTGTGCGAAAACCATATTGGCTAACGCAAATATTAACATACTTAATAAAGAGACTGCTTTTTTCATGACTATCACCTTCCTTAGTTCACCAACTTTGTTAAGCCTTCCTGACTTGTAAAGTCGCCGATCTCACAAGCAAGTATTGTGCCAAACAAAGACAAGTCACTGTTAACGCGATAAATAATAAAAGGATAGCCTGTTTTCATAAAAAGCAAACTTTTCTCTAAACTGGCTTGTGATAGGATGCAATCTCTTTGTGATACACACTTTCAACTTTTGTTTAAAAGTAATAGATACAATTTCTTAGCTAACAAGATAAGTTGAATTACTGAATTATGATTCAGTTTTTGTTTAATTTTGTAACAATCTTAAATAATGCCAACGAATAGGGTCTAAGCCTTTTCGCAGACA
>JBHHWX010000627.1:0-3429 GCA_046756745.1 bacterium
GCTAATGACAAAACGTATTATACTAAAAAAAACAAAAATTTGCAAGACTTTTTTATTCTTGATTTGTCAAAGAAGATAGTTGTCGTTAATGGATAAGCCAAACTTACAGCCTAAAAAATGTGCTGCGTGTTTACAAAACAGCATACGGTTGAGAAAAATTTCGAAATATTCCATGACCGAAGAAATCTCCAGATCTATTGTTAGATGCAGAGTGATCGTCTTTTTTACCGTATCAACTTTTAAATAGGATCTATTGACAGCATAATTAACACGATCATGAATATCAAATTTAATCATGTTCGGATTTCGAACACGAGAACGATGAACATCCGATTTATCGGCCAAAATCAAACCGGCGCTGATTTGACTGACCGGATCATAGCCATCATCGTCATGGCTCCCGATAGCTGCGACTATCATCGTAATTTCACCCGGCTCCATGCCCAAATCTCGCAACAAAGTATGCGCTAAAACGGCTCCTGTGTAAGCATGATTTATGCGGCTAAAAACGTTTCCGATATCATGCAAATAGCCTGAAATCGCCGACAGTTCTGCCTTACGCTTTGAAACACCTAATTGGCTCAAAATCTGATAAGCGAATTTTGCAACGAACCCGCAATGCCGCCTTCCATGCTCTGTATACCCGGTTACTGCCAAGTATTCATCGGCACGGTCAATATAGGCTTGAACCTGCAGGTCTTTTTTAACGTCTTCAAGAGTTATTTTCTGTCCCATTTTGATTTTGCCTCGAGTTATAGAGATTCATCTAAATTGGAGAAAAGGATTGCTTTTTTCCTCCTGCGCAATTGTCGTTTCAGGCCCATGCCCGGAGTATAAAATTGTATCGGCGCCAAGAGGTATGAGTTTTGTTCGAATGCTTGTCATAAGAGTTTCGTAGTCTCCACCCGGCAGATCCGTCCTCCCTATTGAGCCGGAAAAAAGGACATCGCCGACAAATGCCAGCGAATCACTAACAAAAGAAACGCTGCCTGGTGAATGACCGGGGGTGTGCAAGACTGTAAATGATTCCTGACCGAAATCAATTCGATCTCCCTCATTCATGTAGTTGTCTATACGTGGGGCACTTGTGATAGATAACCCAAACGCTGCGGCCTGGGCTGGAAGATTTTCAAGAAGGAAAAGATCATCTCGATGCATGAAAACAGGTACGGACAACTTTCTGTTCACAGCAGCCAACTCTTTGACATGATCCAGGTGTGCATGGGTCAGGAGAATATACTTTATTTGTAATTCTAACTCGGAAATCGTGCTCAGAATTCGATCGGGTTCATCGCCTGGGTCTATGATGACCCCCTCAAAAGTCTTTTCACACCCTACGATATAACAGTTTTCCGCAAAAAGACCAACTTGTAATCTTTCAACAATCATCCTAAACGGTCTTTATCAATTGATATCCCCAAAGTAGCGATACGCTCTTTAATTCTTATTACTGCGTCATACGGAATTTTATACTTACCCAATACCATGTCCCCCCGGTCGCCGCCGTGATAATCGGAACCGCCAGTTTCTAACAAGCCATTCTGCTGTGCAAAATCTTTAAAGGTACGCATACTTTCTAGATTATGACGCGGGTGAATCACCTCAATGCCATCGAGTCCGTATTTGATAATTTCTTCTGCATGTTGAAATGTCAAACGCAAACCAGGGTGGGCTAATACGGATACTCCGCCTGCTTTCGCGATTAACCGAACTGCAGTAGATAAATCGATTTGATATTTATCAAAATGTGCCGGCTTACCGTCTCCTAAATATCGATTAAAAGCCTCTTGAAAATGATGTACGTATTTTTCATCTACCAATACTTTCGCGATATGTGGCCGCCCTATTGACCCCGTCCCCGCCTTTTTAAGAACAGCTTCGAAAGAGATTGGCATTCCAAGTTTGGCTAAATTCTCAACAATCTTTCTCGCTCTTTTGATACGCTCTTCTTTAAACAAATCCAAGTAACCGATAAGATCGGAGTCATAACAATCGAAACCATAGCCTAGAATATGGATATCGTCATTTCTAAAGCAAACACTCAACTCGACGCCTGTGATAACTTCAATATCGCGCGTTCTGCCGTACCCGGAGATCTCCTGATAGGCGCTAATATCGTCATGATCGACAATCGCAATCGCTTTGAAACCGTGTCCAACACATTTGTCGATGAGCTCTCTCGGTGAGAGGTAGCCGTCTGAACGATTCGAATGCAGATGTAAATCGGCGTAACCGTCCTCGTATTCCATAGATACTACTTCATTAAGGTGGGTTAAACTTTCGGTAACGTGATGCCGTCCTGCCCTTGGTACTTACCTGATTTATCGGCATAGGACGTCGCACAGGGCTCATCACCTTCAAAGAAGAGAATTTGAGCAATTCCTTCCCCGGAAAATATTTTTGCAGGTAAAGGTGTTGTATTTGAAATCTCAAGAGTTACATAACCTTCCCAACCGGGTTCAAGGGGAGTCACATTCGTAATGATTCCACACCGCGCATAGGTTGACTTTCCGACACAAATGGTCATTATATTCTTGGGAATCTTAAAACGTTCCACAGTTCGTCCTAAAGCAAAGGAATTGGGTGGGATGATGCAAACATCACCTTTAAAATCAACCAACGATTTTGAATCAAAATTCTTTGGATCGACAATAGTCGAGCTCAGGTTCGTAAATATTTTAAATTCATCTGCAATACGGACGTCATAACCATAAGAGGACAGTCCATAAGAAATCACATTTTCTCGAACTTGATTTTCAACAAACGGACGGATCATATCCTGCTCCAAAGCCATTTTTCTGATCCACCTGTCAGCCTTTATTGCCATTGAGAAACTCCTCTTCTAATAAAGTTTTCGTCGAAACAAACCTATTCTTTATCCCGAATTATTCCTAACGCAGCAAAGCCGCAACCAAAATTGATCCGGACATTTATTAGTTAGGGCAAATCGTCTAATTCAGCGGAGTAGTGGAGCACTGGATTAATGGAGTAAGAGATGCTATGTTGCAAACTTGCAAAAATCCATTGCCCCAACAATCCAATACTCCATATATCAGGTTATCTATTTTGACTGAACCTTTATGCCTCTTCTTTTAATGCAAATTTCGACACTAAAATACTAATTTCATAAAGCAGAATCAAGGGTCCGGCTAAAAGCAATTGGGTAAAAATATCCGGAGGAGTAATGACCGCCGCGAGTATCACCATAATCACGATGCCATGTCTGCGGTAATGGCGCATGAATTCCGGTGTCAAAAAACCGATTTTGGTTAAGAAAAAAGCGAGGACGGGAAGCTCAAAAATCAATCCAAAAACTAAGATCAACATCGTCACAAATTGCAAATAATCATTCACCGTGATAGTCGCGATCATGTCTGCTGTCTCAAAGCTGAGCAGAAACTTTAAGCCGTAGCGCAAGACCACAGTATA
>JBHHWX010000628.1:0-3427 GCA_046756745.1 bacterium
AAATCGAAAATGTCGCGGGCTAACCCACTGCTTCTGCCATATATAGTTGCATATCAAATAACCAATATTCATTTATGAAAAAGCGCGTTGTATTCCTTAACCAAGTGCATAGTAATTTGATTTTCGCTGTAAAGTTGACCGGCTTTTCCCCTCGCATTTTGACCGGTTGTTTCCAGAAGGGCTCGGTCACGCATGAATTGATTGATATACTCGATGTACTCATCCATATCATTTTCTTTGGCGAGATACCCGACGCGGCCAAATTCCTTGTCTTCAAGCAGTTCGGCCTGTGCGTTGTCCACCTGGCTCCAATGTGAGACGACGGGTTTCGCGTGTATCATCGCTTCGGCGATGTTCATTCCGAAGGTTTCCCCTTCGATGCGACGATGTAATAATACATCAATCGTGTTGTAAAATTGAGAAATATTAACTTCGTCTGTCGTAGGTTCCAAACAGATAATATGATCATATTGTTTTGCGCTTTCGCGAATAATCGGTGAAGCCGCCATAACGAGTAGCGCAATATTCTTTTGATTCAGTTTTTGGAAGACATTCACGATAAATTGATCATCGTGCATATCCGGCCGCGAAATTCTTCCTAGGACAAAGGTATCTTGTGAAAGGTGAAGCGCGTGCCGAAGATTGTCTGTAGCGGTTGGCCATTTGATCGGGTTATACAAGACCTGACCTTTGTTTCCAGACCATGCGGACTTGTTTTTGAGCCATCGGCTGACAAAGTAAAACTTTGTCAGCCGATCAAAATAGGCCTTACTGGGCGGTGCGCCAAAAATGTTTGTTTCGACACACGCTGTATTTGAAGGGAGGTCTTGTATGGCCTCCTCGTAAAAAGCACTCCAATCCCCTCGATTAAAGTGAACGATATCCGGTTGAACTTTGTTTACGCAACGCCAAAAAGCACGAATGCCGCCACAAAATATGCGTTTGCCGCCCAACACTTTCTTGAATGCATCCAATCTAACAAAAGGTCGGATATATTTACGGTGATACCGCTGTCGAGCTTTTTCAGAGAAAGGTGTTACTGCTTTTGTAAGGAATAATTTGATTGGTTCGGTCTCTTGGTGCAGGAACAAATATGGTGTGACCCTCTCAAAGTCAAAGTTCTGACAAAACGTCAAAACAGCTTTTTCTGTGCCTCCATAACCTAGCTGGTTTAAGTGAAATAAAACTTTCATTCGGCTGCTATCATGTTCTTAAACACCGGAGTTCCCGCGTTTTTGAAGCCCATTTATGCAAATCACTTCCTGCCTCTCCATCGTTTTTTTTAGTATGGCTTTATTTTGGGCAGAAGGTTGGTATTTCGTTTTATGGTACAAGTGATACAGGGGGGCCAGAAATTTAATGTTTCTGACACGCAAGTCGCGTTTTAATAATCGCCATTCGATATCACTGTCTTCGCCGTCACCAGGGAAAACGTAATCTTCGTTAAAACCGTTAATAGCCACCAAGTCTTTCTTATAGCATGAGAAATTACAGCCGACAATTCCTCTGGGCCTGTTCTGAGTAAATGTATGTAGAAATTTCGAATGTAACCCGGCTTCATAATTTTTCGCACCGTCAAAATAAGCCCAGGGAGCATACAACAGTAATCCAATGAGACTTGCAAAAAAAGGAAGCACTTTCGGGTTTTTGATGATCATATTGGAAAGTCTCGGCCCGAGTTCCGCGCGTCTTCCTGAGCAGACGAAACCGGGGGTCGCGGAACGGACGTGACTTTCGACAAATCGGTGATGCGGCACGCAATCACCATCAATGAATATCAAGTAGTCTGTTCGTGCGTGTTTGATCGCCTGGTTTAATGCCTTGTTTTTCCGAAATCCTTCGTCTTCTTGGGTTAAGTGTTGGCGATTGGGATCTTGCCAGGGGTGCTGTTCAATGAAACCTTGAACATCGAGATTATTCCCATCTTCAGATATAATCACCTCAAACGCTTTTTCCGTTTGGCGCTGAAGCGCTAGCAAGATGACGTTAAGAGCTGCAATATTTTTATAAATGGAGATAATAAGCGTTGCTTTAAACATGGACATCACTTTTCCTGGAAGAAAACAAGGTGTTGATCTGAGCTAAAATATAATCAGCCCTTTTGATATTGGTGTGATAGGCATTCAGGTGATCTTTGGCTTTTCGGGCAATGGCTTCCCTTTTGGATTCATGCTTCAAATAATAATGGCATAAGTCGATCAAGTCAGACAAATCATCTCGGCAAAAGACAATACTCTCGTGATTTTCAAAATCGTTCGGGATAACAATGCGGGGTTTTTGACTAATTAAGAAACGCCCCACTGAAGGAACCTCCCAATACCTTAAGGTATCCCATCCCCCTCCTCTAAAATTCAAGGCGATTTTGCAACGCGCAAGCTCCTGAAAATACCTATCTCCTTTTCGGTCATACGTACTAAATATCTGGTTCCGCACGGTGCCATTTTTTTTGCAATCAAACCGATCCTCAAGCAGGGCCAGCGCTTTAGATCGAATCGGGTGGGACTCCACGGCCCAAAAAGCCACGTCATATTTTAAAGCGCAGGGTGTACTGGGTATATTGACACTGTTGCTAAAGGAAAAGGGTAGGGGGGAAACACTCTTCTCGTAGGAGAGGCCCTGCATATATTCCCGCTTAAAAATGATATCGAAAGGGCGTACCTCAAGTGCTTGATCCATCAATTCCGGACGTCCTAACCGGCCGAGGTCACCGCCAATCTCGCTGAAATCACCTCCGTCGATAAATACGACTGGAATATTCGGAGGAATGGTTGAGGCAAGCGACAGATAATCTTCAAAGGCATCCGGCTTACAGCTGGCGACAAGGACAAGATCAAATTGTTTTTTCTTGAGTCGCGCCCTGAGGGAATCAAAGAAACTCCCCCTTACATAACCAATCGATTTCGGATAATTTTTTAATTTAAAATGGTGGTGAATATTCCATCGGCTTTCGATAACATTTTGAACGCCGAGCCGTCTGGCTAAGCCGCAGTAGGTTAAATCCTGAAGGTAATCAAATTTTAAGCTCCCAATAAACAGGATTTTCATCAATCAATCCGACGGTGCTTCAAAATAGAAAATGACTTTACCCTTACGCGAACAGGCCGCGTCATGTCAAACTTTTTTGAAAAATCTGAATATGTATCTCATCCCGTGTGGCGCAATCGGTGTAATTTTTGATGTTCTCGATAAAAATTTCTGTTAAACTTGCCAGAATTTTCAATCTTACAAGAAGCTTATTCGGGAAAAACACAAGGCAAAGACATGATCATCGTGACAGGTGGGGCGGGTTTTATCGGGAGCAATATTGTTCAAGGATTGAACAATATTGGCCGGACAGATATCTTGGTGGTTGACAATTTAAAGAATGGCTTTAAGTTCAGAAACCTGGTCGATCTTGATTTTATGGATTTTATGGACAAAGCTGATT
>JBHHWX010000629.1:0-3424 GCA_046756745.1 bacterium
ACTCTACTCAAACCGCTTAAATAAATGAATTTTACACCATCGGCAAAGTTTTGTCGATGTACGGCGCTAAGCGCCTAACGTTTTTAGGGAAGAAAGTAATACAAGTAGTTAAAGTATTTTCTCGATCAAAGCAATAAATAGGATATGAAAAATGCTATCCACTAAAATGAACGACCATGGGCCTTTGGGCGGTTCGGCGAAGTTACGTCTGCCGGTATGTTCCATAAACCATTCTACAATCTGGGTTCGGTCCTGCAAGAAGTGCTGGGCCGCAATACACGTCAATTGCTGCCAGCTTAAGGGCGTAAATATAAACGGAATCATATAGGTCGCAACGTGGATCAAGCAAATCCACGATCTGCGTTTTTTGCCTTCTACCATCCAATCCGTTTGGATGAGAAAGTCTCCGATTAGATGAGCGAAAATCCAGTGCATTGGTCAACGCTCATTCCATGAGCAACTAAATTGACAATCAAAGAGACTGTGACGCACATACCACGTATACAAGCTCTCCCGCCCATTATATTCGAGTCAAATGTAATGCGATCAAAACCCAACATCAAGGAGTCTCCAATTTTATAAAACTAAACTAACAGCAATCTAAAATTACTTACTTCGGACATGGTAAATTTACGACAATTATTCTTTGATTGTCAATAAAAAAGTACGAAAGACATTCCCTAAAATTATCACGTTCTCTTCCCCTTTTTATTTGCTTTCCACCGCTTCAACCCCCTCCCAATCCTCCGGCACGCCCTGCACCATAAACTGCGCCGAGCGTTCGAGATAGAGTTTGGCGGTCTTATCATTCGGGTTCACTTTCAGTACGTTTTTAAAGAAAACCGCCGCTTCGGCGAATTCTTTCTCGAAGTATCGGTTTAATCCCTGTTCGAAATTCGCTTTGGTTTTTTCCTTCAGCAGAATGGTCTCTTCAGCATCGCCATCGTAAATTTCAAATACGGAGACGGATATTTTTTTCCCTTTGACGTGCACTTTGCCGAGAAAACGTGTGCGAAACAGGTTTGATTTAGGCAGACTGGACAGGGTTTGCTCGCTGACGACAATGGAAACCCCGTAGAGCTTGCTCAACCCTTCGAGGCGATTCGCTAAGTTCACCGCATCGGAAAAAATGTCGCCTTGAGCGCGTTCCCGTTCTCCCACGATGCCCAGCATGAGACGGCCGGTATGCAAACCGATGCCGACCCGCACTCGCTCGACGCTTTTCGCTTTGAGCTCTACCCCCTCCATCGCGATCACCTTTAACGTTTGGATGGCTGCCTGCAACGCATCCTCCGCTTCCCTTGGGAATAGCGCCATGATGCCGTCGCCGGAGTAGCGGTCCACAAAGCCGCCGTGCTCACGGATGATCGGACTGGTTTTCGCAAGGTAATCGTTAATGAATGCGAAATTTTCCTCCGGGCTCATCTTCTCCGACATCCCTGTGAAGTCACGGATATCGGACACGAAGATCGTCATCTCCATCTCCACGTTGTCCCCGAGCTTGACATCGACGATACTTTCTTTACCGAGAAAACGCAGGAACTCGTGCGGGACAAAACGTCCGTATGCGGAGTTGATCTTGAGGAGATTGATATGGGTGCGGATGCGGGCCAGAAGCTCGTCTTTGGAGAACGGCTTGGCCAGGTAATCGTTCGCGCCGTACCTCAGGCCCTCCACCAAATCCTGCACTTGGTCTTTGGCCGTCACCATGATGATCGGCAGCTCGCTGGGGAGGTACGTGCTCCGGATCTTCTGACACACTTCATACCCGGACATTTTCGGCATCATAATGTCCAGCAGCACCAGATCGAAAGCGTCTTCGCTTTCAATGGCGTTCAAGGCTTGTTCTCCGCTTAGCGCAAACGTGACTTTGTAATCGCCTAAGGCCAGGTGATTGGCCAGCACCTGCTGGTTGATCGGCTCGTCATCGACCACGAGAATGTTGATGTGTCCATTGTGGCCCGTGGTTGCCATTGTGAGGGGTTCGAGCTGCGGCGGGACAATTTCTCTGACTCTCGCGAGATCGAATTTCGAGGCCTGCGGTCCCGCGGCTTCGCTTGGGACAGACTTACCTTCGGAAACCGGAAGGACAAAGGAGAAGGTTGACCCTTTGCCGACTTGCGAGTTGATGTGAATACTGCCGCCGTGCAGCTCCACAAGCTGTTTTGTAATTGCCAGACCTAGGCCTGTGCCGCCGTACTCGCGGGCCGTGGAGGCGTCCACCTGTTCGAAGGATTGAAAGATCGATTCGAATTTATCTTTCGGTATGCCGATGCCGGTATCGGACACGGAAATTTCGATCATGCCGTTCTTTTGTTGCGCCGAAACCGACACCTCGCCTTTTTCCGTGAACTTGATGGCATTGCCGATGAGATTGTGCAAAATCTGCTGCAGCCGGTTTTCATCGCCCGCGACCGCAGGGGTGTTCTTGGGGATGTCATTTTTGAGCAGCACGTTTTTGCCTGCCAGCATAAGCTCGCTAAATCTGAGGACGACATCCACGAGCACGCGCATGTCGACCGGCTTGTTTTGCAATTGCAAATCGCCTTTCTTCAGCTTGGCAAAGTCGAGAATATCGTTAATCAATGTGGTGAGTCGTTTGCCGCTCGCCACGACCAATATCAGATTTGCCGCGGCTTTTTCAGACAGTTTGCCGGCGACGCCATCGAGCAGCGATTCCGTGATGCCGATGATGCCGTTGAGCGGGGTGCGCAATTCGTGCGATGTGTTGGCCAGAAATTCGTCTTTGAGCTTATCGATGCGTCTCAACTGTTCGTTGACCCGTCGTTCCTGTTCTAATTTTTCGCGTTCTTTCTTCAGCGCTTCTTCCTGAAGCTGTGAATTTCTAATGAGCTGGGCAGACTGGGAAGCCAGAATAGTAAGCAATCTTAAATCGTTTTCCTGAAAAATCCCCAGCGCTTTTTTGTTGATGACGATGAGAATGCCCAGCAGTTTTCCTTTGGAAAGGATAGGGATGCACAGCGCTGATTTGATCTGCTCCTTTTCCTTTTGGCTCGGCCGAAAGCGAGCATCTTTTTCCAGATCATCGATTTTCAAAGGCTTCTTTTCCTTTAATACCCAGCCCGTAATGCCTAAGCCGATTTTGGTGGTGAAGATGCGGCTTCGCTCCCCTTCTTGCCGAACCAGGGTTTTTAAGGGGGTTTTTTCCTCTTTGGTGACCAAAAGAATAGAGCCTTGCTCGGCTCCCACCGCTTTCACGGATTTTTCCAGAATGATATCGAGGATCTGATCGACTTCGTAAGACCGGCTGGCCTCCATGGCCAATTCATTCAGCAGGGTCAAATCCTCGAGCGCCGACTGCAAACGTTGGTTTTTTTGCGAAAGCTCGGCGATCTGTTTGTCTTTATCCCCGTCTCCCCCTTTGGATGGATTGTCAAATTTTAGCTTTACCATGGCTTCTAAA
>JBHHWX010000630.1:0-3423 GCA_046756745.1 bacterium
ATCGTAAGTCAAATATCGTCAACCGGAAATCCGTTGGAGATAATTTCCAACGGATGAAAAACTTTTTCACCTTCTTCAAAATGTTTGTCGCCGTTATTTTTGAGTTTGGACAAAAAAGACTTTTTTTCTTAGCGAAGGCGGCCTCGACGCTTTAAGAATGATTCAGGCAAAAAATCATGACACAAAGAATCCCTTATTTTATGGCGGCAGTGCTGCTTTTTGCAGCGTGCTCCGCATCCAAAAAGGCTTTTAATAAAGCCAAAGAATACGAGCAGGCCGGTCTCTATGTGGAAGCCACAGAGCACGATTTGGAAGCCTTACACAAGAAACCGGATTTCAAAGAAGCGCGAGTGCATCTGAAGACCGTGGCGCCAAAAGCCTACGACGAGCTGCTCACTCGCGCCCAGAATTTGGAAATAGCAGAGAATTGGGATCAGGCGGTGCGCGAGTACGAACACTTGCACCGCCTGCTTCGAAACATGCAGCGTTATGGCGTGGCGCTTAAAACCGTAAACATCAAACAACGTCTGAGTCAAGCGCGCAGGAAAGCAGCGGCGTATCATTATTCCCATGCCGAACGGTTTTTCCAAAAAGAAAACTGGCAAAAAGCCGCTCTGGCTTATATTAAAGCCCACGACTATGTAAACAACTATAAACGCTCCTTTGATAAAGCCGTTCAGTCTTATCTTAATTTGGGCGATTTACGTCTGAATAACAGGAAATTCGCTAGGGCGACTGAAGCCTACCGTGAAATATTCGAGTTGGCCCCGGGTCACGAAAAGGCCAACGAGAAATTGGCTGATAGCCATTACCGCTGGGGCCAGCAGCTTTACGATGATGGCCGCTACCGGGATGCATTAAAGCGCTTTGAACAGGTGAGCCGTTATGTTACGCCGTATCGAGACGCACAAGACTGGGTAGAGCGCTCCTACGATGCCGCGGTACAATACGTGGCTGTTTTTCCGTTTCAAAACGAAACCGAGTTCAACCTGGACGGCTATCTCATCGCTCAAGAGATAGTCTATCGTGCGATCGACGCCAACCTCAAGTTTGCGGATTTTCTCGGCTTTGCGGAAGCGGTGGGCTTACTGGATGAAAACCGCATCCGGCGTTACCAGCCCATCAATGAAGCCCGTTTGACCCACATCGCCCGGCAGGAACAACTCGATTCGTTTGTCTGGGGACAGATTCGAACGGTCGTCATCAAAGACCGCCCGCAAGCGTTTAAGGAACACCAGTACAGCAAAATCGTGGTAGTGGATTCAGCCGGCAAAAAGATCGAAACAACCGAACCGGTTTACGTCCGCGAGTACACGCGTTCCCGGCATGTGCACATGACGGTTCAGGTTGTGATTATCGAAACTGAGACGGGCAGATATCTGGACCGGCAGCGCTACCAGGACGATCTCACTGATGAAGCCCGTTGGATCGCTTATCAGGGCAGTATCTACGATTTACCGAAAGCAAAACGCGCTCTGCTCGATGCGCCACGCAATCCCAGACCGCCGGTCGTGCTGGTGAACGAGATGCTGGCCACGATCAGTAAGAAGATCAGCCGGGATGTGGTGCGGTTTTACAAGTGAGATCGCACAGGGTTTCTCCTGTAATGGGTCAGTTATGGGGGGTGTAATGCAGGCATCTTGCCTGCAGGCTGGAAGCCTGCGATACATTCTCCTCTAAAAATCTGTTGCTTTTTTGGGTCAAAAGGTTTACTTTACAACTAAATTTTAACATTTGAGCGCGTCATGAAACGCCCCTTACTGATTTAGTGAGAGGCGTTTCATATGTTTACCCTTATTTATGGCGACAACAAATCTGACTGAATACGACACGATTATTATCGGCAGCGGCTTTGGCGGTTCCATGGTGGCGCATGAGTTGGTTCACGCCGGTCAAAAAGTGCTCATGCTGGAACGTGGCGACTGGGTGGCGCGCGGATCGCACAATTGGGCGCCTGAAGGCTCTGTGGACTTGACCCCGCACTATTCGAAAGAGACGCCGTACCGGGTGCTGGCCGGGGGCAACAGCCCGGTTATGGGAGCTTATACATGTGTCGGTGGACCCTCGGTTTTCTACGGCGCTGTCTCCATGCGCTTCCGGGAGGCCGACTTCGAGGCGGAGAGATCTATTGTTAGCGATTCGGGTGCGAGTTGGCCGCTCACCTATTCGGACTTGGAGCCTTATTATGACAAAGCCGAACGGCTTTTGGGCATTGCGGGTGAAGCGGGCCAGGACCCCACGGAACCGCCGCGAAGAAATCCGTATCCGAAGAAACTCAACTCACTTTCTCACACTTCACAGATGATAAGAAAGGCCGCTCAGGAGCTCAACTTACGCCCATTTCGACTGCCGCTGGCCATCAATTACTCCTCAAATAACGGGCGCGAGCCCTGTCAGGCCTGTACCACCTGCGATACGTTCGCGTGCGCAGTGGAAGCTAAGAACGATCTCGCCACACGCGTGCTGCCTGCTCTGATTCAAAAGGGCATGGAACTGAAAACCAAGTCCGTGGCGACGAGGTTTGCTGTGAGGGACAACCACATCTCAGCAATCCAGTGCTTCGACAAAAAGGCTGAAAAGCAGGTGACTTACCGCGCTCGAAGATTTGTACTTGCCGCAGGAACGCTTGCCTCACCGCATCTCTTGCTAACTTCAGGATTGCAAAAAAACAATCCTGCCGGGGAGATGATCGGAAGATACTTGACCCGCCACTGCAACGCCATCGCATTTGGTTTTTTCCGGAAACGACCCGATCCAAAGGGCGAATACCATAAGCAGCTCGGCATTCACGATTTCTATTTCGGACACCCCTCTATCAAAGAACCGCAGGGGAAACTGGGAAGTATGCAGCAGCTCCAAACGCCACCGATCGGATTGGTTCACACCATGCTTCCAAAACCGTTGGGCCAGCTCATCGGCTTGGGCGTGCCGCACTTGACCGGGCTGTTAGTGATGGCGGAAGATCAGCCGCAATACGCCAATCACCTGGCCATTGACCCTAAAAACAGAGACCGTTTTGGTTTGCCGCAGTTGCTGGTGACACATCGTTACACGCAAAGAGATATGGCCGCACGGGATGCGCTGCTCAAAAAAGCCAAAGAAATCCTCAAAAGGGCCGGCGCCCTGTTTTGTTATATCCATAAAATAAAAACTTTTTCGCACGCAGTTGGAACGGTGCGTATGGGCGCTGACCCCAAAAATGCGCCGCTGGATCCGGCCTGCCGATTTCGCGGTATCGAGAACTTGTTCGTGGTCGACGGCAGCATGATGCCTACATCCGGTGGATTGAATCCGAGTTTGACCATTTCAGCGAATGCTTTGCGAGTGGGCCAATATCTTGCAGAGGAAACCACGGATTCACCCAGCTCGGTAGAGCCGCAACCAAAGATATGAAACTGGATAAACAAGATTAGATTGACACGA
>JBHHWX010000631.1:0-3422 GCA_046756745.1 bacterium
TTTAATTGCTTACTGCTAATTGCCTACTGGAAAATTGCCTCGTTTAAACAAGTGACGTCTTACAACATCGACAAAGTTTTGTCGATGTACGGCGCTAAGCGCCTAAACGAAAACGATCCATATAGCTGTCATTGCGAGGCGTTTTTTGCCAAAGCAATCTCATGCCGTGCCTAATAAGGAGATTGTTTCGCTGAGAAGCGCTTGCAAAGACATCAAAAATCAAGTTTTCGTTCAGACACTAGTTAGCAAGTTCTTCCGAATTAAAATCACACATAACCTTGTGTAATTTCAAGGGAAAATTTCTTCGCTGAGTGAGGTGGCGCAATTTTCAAGTCAGCATCCGATCAACGCCGCACCCATGACTCCGGCAGAATCTCCCAGTTTGTTCTTGAGAATGGGCGTCTCGAAACCGTCGCTGAAAACGAACCGCGCCACTTGTTTTCTCCCTTCGTTGTAAAGCTCATCGATGTTGGACAGTCCACCGCCGAGCACCACCACATCCGGGTCTAACACGTTGATCACATTCGACAGGGCGCGTCCGAAATGGATGAAAAAATCGCGCATAAAAGAGGAGGCGGGCTCTCGCCGCTTACGGGAGTGTGCGATGATATCTTCAAAAGCGAGCTTTTCGCTGAACTGTTTTTCGTAAAGCTCTTCCGCGCCGCCGCTCTTCGTTTATATCTTTCTCAGCCTGTAGAAACAAGCCCGTTTTCCGATCATTTTTTGGTCGTCTGTTGCAATCCAGTCAATCTCGCCTTGGCATCGATTAGCTCCGGCCAATCCTCATCCGCATTCTTCCAGATTCCCAGGAACTTCTCATACTGCTCGATGGCCTTGCCTGGCCAGCCTTTCTCTTGGTACAATTTGGCTAATCTGTAATGATACTTTGGATTGATAAGATGCCGGACCTGGCTTTTCGGATCAAAGGTTGTCAACTGCTCGTATTCTGTAATGGCTTTATTCGGCTCTCCATTCTGTAAATAGGTACGGGCTAATACATCCTTGAGGAAAGGTATATTATAGCGTAGCATGCTTGTACTGTACATTAACGGTATTTGCACAGGCGATGCTTTTTCACAAACATCGATGGCTTCCTGCAGGGCGGCTTCCGATAGCAATATTTCTGCATGTAGTAATTTGGAATAAGATATTATCCGATCTTTATCACCTGGATTAATTTTCGGCAAAAGGGACTTCATATCAGTCAGTCTGGACTTTGCGGAATCGATCCTTCCATACTTCAAATCCACCAAGCCAAGATAGAAGTCATAATCTGCCAAATAATAGGATGCGTTTTCAAAAGAAATATCCAGCCGAACTTCGAGATAGGTATTGTAGACCTTTCTGCCAAGTTCTAATTCTCCTCGTTCATAAAAAATCCATCCTTTCATCCAGTCTGCCTCGGGTCTTCCAATGTCAACTCCTGCCTCCTTCGTCAATTCTGCCAGCTTGCGAAGTTCGTTTAGCGAGAGATCGAGGTTGCCCAACCAGAAGCGATAGAAGCCTTTCCAGGCGTATCCGTGTGCTCGTATGCCCGGAGATGGAGCGATGACAAGAAATTTATCGATCCACTTCATCGCCTCAGGATAATCTTCTTTTAAAGCATAGATATACCCGATCCTCCAATACGAATCAAAAAAATCAGGCTTAACCTCTATCGCCTCTTTGTACTTAGTAAGCGCCTCGTCGAGTCTTCCCATACGAAAATAGAGTTCAGCCATGGAATCGAATGGATTGGCATCCCCAGGAGAGACAGAAGCATACTTCTTAAAATACTCGATGGCCTTCTCAAAATCTCCCATATCTGCATAAGTATAAGCAAGATCATTCATGGCAGGTCCAAAGTCCGGATCGAGCTCCAAAGCCTTGTTAAACTCCTCGATTGCTTTGTCGTAAAATTTATGACCCTTATTAAGAATGCCTAAATAATAGTGAGCTCGTTTCTCTTTGGGATATTCTTTTATTAACCGTTTAAGGATACGAAACTGCTTTTCTTGGTTTCTTTCGACAGCATAAGCATAGGCGTAATCTATATAAAGCCTTTCTTTCTCTGTCGCTTTTTTTGCCAGCGTCTTAGCTTTCTCGTATGTCGCTACCATCGCTTTGAGATTCCCTAAACCACCGTATACCCAGGCAAGGTAGAATTGGGCCACTGCAAAAGTGGAATCGAGCTGTACGGCCTGCTCGAGAAGTTGTCTTGCATTATCATAATAATATTTCTCAAGACTCTCTCGACCTTTTAAGAAAGAGTTGTAGGCATCCATTGACGTGGTTGTGACGTCGGCAATCCTCATTTGAGTTGCTTCTATCCTGCGTTTGGATAGGCCGACGCCACGAGAAATATTTTTACTTAACTCATCAATTTGCCTGTCAAGAATGCTGCCAACACCCTTGCCCTTTGAGCTGGTACTCTTAATAATTCTCTTGGTAGTTACATCCAACATCTTCACATCCGTAGCGAAGATGTTTCCAGCTTTGACAAAACTACCAATGACAATGGTGTTTATGCCATCCAAACGGCATAACTCAAAGCCTAAATTTTTGTCAATAATTTCCACGTCATTCTTCCCCATCTGCTTGAGGAGATCATTCATCCGTTCCCAGGTCGTCACTCGCAGGTATTTAGACTGCTCTAGGCTGGTAATAAGAAGATTCGGGATGGCTTTTTGCAGATAATCATAAGCTTTGTCGCCGGTCTGATTTTCGAAGCTAATCACTGCGATAGGCTTAGGCTCGGAGATTAAGACTTCTTCAAAAAGAAGAGGTCTCATAAGAAAAAATCCCAGCACAAGCATTAACAATATTCCAACCGGGATGGCAACTATTTTGAGGCGCTTTTTCGTGTCTTTTTCATCAACAAATTTGGGGGGGTGAGCTCCAGAGGCTGGAGCGAATTGCTTGCTTAGATTTCTCAAATCAGTCTGCATCTCATCCACATGCTGGTAGCGTTCCTCTGGCTTCTTGGTCAGAGCCTTATTTACAATCCTCTCCAGCTCCATGGGCACACCGGTGCGTAATCCTGTAATTGGCTCCGGATCTTCATTCATAATCGAATACATGACTGCCTGCTCGTAACCGCCTGCAAAAGGCTGCCGTCCGGTGATCATTTCGTACACGACCGCGCCCAATGCCCAGATGTCCGCGCGATGGTCTATATCTGTTCCCTGGGTTTGCTCCGGTGACATGTAGGCCACTGTCCCCAAAGTCGTACCATCTTTGGTAAGCACGGTTCGCCCGGCCAGTTTCGCCAGACCGAAGTCGACAATCTTCACTTCCTCACGATTCGTAATCATGATGTTCGCTGGTTTGATATCGCGGTGGATAACGCCTTTTTCATGGGCTTTGGATAAACCTTCGGCGATTTGGGTGGCGTAATTGAGGGCATCGTCAATCGGTAGGGGCCTTCCGACACCCCCCTTTAA
>JBHHWX010000632.1:0-3410 GCA_046756745.1 bacterium
TTATCCGGCTGTCCGAATCCACTGTAAAAGAGGCGGACGTGCCGTTGAAAGAAACAGCCGTCGCGCCGGTAAAGTGGCTGCCGCTCAAGGTCACCGCTGTGCCCACAGGACCGCTGGCCGGGGTGAACGACGCAACTACCGGAGGCGAAGGCGGAACCGTGACCCGAAAGTCCGAGCTGCTCGCGGTGGTCCCGCTTGCATTGCTTATGCTTATCAAACCTGTGGCAGCACTGTTCGGCACGGTCGCCGTTATCCGGCTGTCCGAATCCACTGTAAACGAGGCGGACGCGCCGTTGAAAGAAACAGCCGTCGCGCCGGTAAAATTTGAGCCAAGTATAGTAACAGTTGAACCGGCCATGCCGCTGGTAGGACTGATTGAGTTTACGACCGGTGGAGGGTCGTCCGATAAGTCGATATAATTATGTACATACCACTGACTGGATTTATCACTTGCTAAAAGGAGCAATCCCGACTGTGAATCGATGCTCTGTTTCGTGGATGTCGGATCATTAATATTCTTATCCGATCTGCTGTGTATAAAGACTTCTCCCAACCCTGGTTCAAAATGAGGATCATCGAGATGGGTTCTTTTCATATAAATTTTTATAGGAGTGGTTTTGGCTTTCGCAATAAAATAGATGCTATCCGTCACAGCATCGACCAATAGAACCGGACGAGTGTGTTTATACTTTGTGGTGCTAAAAATATGTTGTGACCAATTCCCGTTGGGAGTTCGCTTGAGCAGATACATGGTGGGCGTGTCATCAGAAGACAAACTGGTCTTCGTAGCCGCCAATACCGTATTGCCGCGTCCCACAGCAAGGTTGAGATGATCGTCGGCTACGTCGCCTAAACCGGGATCGAATAAAGCTTTCTCTGCCGGCTCCCAATCGTTATCAGCTTTACTGTCCTTATGTACAGCAAAATAGATGGTTCTGGCAGCCTGGTCGCTCCACAGAATACCGATTTTATCGCCGCCAAAAGCGGTCATCGCCGCTATGTCATCTTGAGTCACATCGGCTGGCTGAGCCGGCAAAACAAACGGCATTCCCCAATTCGAGTCACTCCCTAATGTACGGTTGACATAGATTTTTCTATCTTCCTCCCAGGTGACCCAAAGTTGTCCTGATGAGTCTTTCGCAAGGGTCAAAGCTTCCATTCTTCTGTCATGGATAACAGCGGGAAAACCGCTATCCAAAGTATATGTTTGAGCGTTAGCATGATAACTGTAACGGAGAAGATACGCTTTTTTATCCTTACCAACGTGAGGCTCCTTGGCGCGGGAAGACAGATAAACCTTCTGGCTTACATCATCCCAAAGAACGTCAGCGCTCGAACGTTCACGTTCATCCACTTTAGGCCCGACACTGATCCAGCACTGATTCGGAAGATCGAATTTATGTATCCTATATTCTTGTAAATCGGGATCCCACAACACGCCCCACCACACGCCGTCATTCCACCATAATTTACTCTCGGGTTTTTCTGCCGTCGGGGATCTGCTCAGACCGCTGTTGTCAAAGTCAATAGTTCGGTAGCCAACCACAACAGGTGTTGAATTACACTGCTGAGCGTGTCCTGTTGGCGGAAAAACAACAAAAAAGCTCAATAGAACAGCAGCCGTCAGCCATTGTTTCGACCAGAATCCCGTTTTCTGTGAATGTGCTTTGTGCGATTTCACTCTGTGCATTACCCCTAACCCGGACAAGTCCCGCAACATACGCGGGATTTTCACAACCCCGCAAAAAGCGCGGGACTGAACAACCGGTTTTTGTTCCCGATTCCTTTCATCGGAGAAATCCCAAATAAACATCTCAAACAACAATCATAAGGAACAACAGACTCGACACCACTTTAAAAACTTTGTTTTTGTTTGAGATTTCTGAAATTGAGCATTGGGTTTTCTACGTCAGAAGCCGTATTGATTTATTCTTTGTCCGGCAGGTACCGGATTGAGATTTGTGATTTCAAGTCTTGCCCCGACAGTCGTGATAGGAATACAATTAGGCCAGTCGGGCTTGCCTAAAAGCTTGTGTGCGAATAGCTTTTATCGAGTATGACAGGATTTAACCTGTCAACTCCTTATTTCTGCAGAGTTATTTTTCTTGTTAAGACTGTCCCTGCAATTTTTAATCTTACAAAATACACTCCGGACCCCACTTCATGGTCAAAATTATTTTTTCCATTCCAGCGGGTTTTTCTTATTCCTGCGGGCTGAAGTCCGTCGAATAATTTACGAACTTCCTGGCCTCTCAAGTTATAAATGAAGAGTTGAACCCGAGCCTCTTTCGGCAAAGTATATTCTATCGTTGTTTCGAGATTAAAAGGATTGGGATAGTTTGGCCGCAGACCAATATTTTCCGGTGCCGTTTCATCTAACTCCTGAATCTGTTCAGATCCGAACTCATGCTCCGTCAAGATATCCGATTCAAGTGTCTGCGCGCCCGGAGCGGCTGAACCTATCTGAACTATCAATTCCGGACTGCTTACCCCTTCTTTGGAATAATATTTACAGATGTCGCTTGAATTATTTGCAATCGCGAAACTATAGATTCCATCCCCGGATATAGCCGCAGTCACATCGAATTCAATTGTGTCACCGATGCTCACCGCGTTGACAGAACTCAACGCACTTCCGCTGATTACGGGTGCGTTATTCCATTTAATTCCACCCTCTTGCCAGGGGTCGGTCGTGCTATCATAATTATTGGAGACGCTATAAATTCCCCCACCATCACTGCTCGCGTCAAACACCACAAGCCGAATGACTGCGTTTTGCACACTCCCTATTAAACCACTCACGTTAAATTTCAGATAGGCATTCACATCCGCGGAGGAGGTGTCTCTCACACGCAGCTCAAGAGAAGATCCGTAATTTTTGAAAGCCTTTGACGAACGCACAAAAGAATCATCCGTCGGATTGAAGGTAAACGTACTCGGCGGCGCAGTCACGGTAAAATCGCTCACACTTGTCCCACTGCCGGCCGAATTCGTCACCACGATAGCTCCCGTGCTCGCTCCGCCAGGAACGGTCGCACGTATCTGGCTATCGGTATCCACTGTGAACACCAGGGCAGGGGCCGCGTTAAAAAAGACAGCCGTCGTGCCCGTAAAATCACTGCCCGTCACCGTTACCTCGGTACCCGCTGGCCCACTGGCTGGGGTAAAAGAAACCACAGCCGGAGTCTGCTCCACCGTAAAACTGCTGCTGCTCTGACCCGTACCGTCTAAGTTGGTCACGCTGATAAGACCGCTCGTCGTACTGGCAGCCACGGTCGCCCGCAGTTGCGTATCTGAAACCACTGTAAAGCTCGACGCCGCTGTGCCGTTAAAAGACACGCTCGTTGCGCCGGTGAAATTACTCCCGCTTAACGTCACCTCCACGCCCACCGGACCGCTCACCGGGCTGA
>JBHHWX010000633.1:0-3399 GCA_046756745.1 bacterium
TGCTCACCATCAAGATTGATCGGCGATTCAGGGATGTGCGCCAGGCTCCGAGATATGTTGCCCTTTTGAAGAAAATTGGGTTTGAGGAATGATAGGATAGGTAAAACGCCAGATGTTTATTGCCATGACCTATTATGACGGTGAGTCGCTGAAGGAGAAAATCGCGGAGGGACCGCTACAAAAACACATTGAACTTGAGTTGCAATCTCTTTATATTGACCAACAAAAAAAAGATGATTTTATAACGAGGTAAAATACATGGCTGAATCGAACATGAATTCCATTTCGGTATTTGATCTGAGTCCACCCGAGAAGCTTCAGTTGGTTGAAGATCTCTGGGATGACCTTGCTGGCACTACCGAGGCAATACCGGTTCATGACTGGCAAAAGCAGGAGTTGGCTCGCCGAAAAACAAACCTCAAAAGTAACCCCGCATCCGGACTTTCCTGGGAAGAAGTCAAACAAAGGGTTCGCAGCCGTTATGGCCGTTAAGTTGATTGTTGCCCCGGAAGCAGAACAGGACATCAGCGAAGCATACGCCTGGTATAAACAACTGCGTGTAGGCTTAGGAGAATAATTTCTGGATTATGTCGATGCTTGCATTAATTTGATATATGCGTAGTAAGAGAATATATTCAATCTTGCGTTGATTCGTTGTGCGTCAGTCAAGGCTCAATATATTCTCGTCGATTCTGAACTCAACTCCTTAATTATAATTATTGACTAAGCTATTACCCCGACTCGGATCGCCTCCGGAATCCGCTTTCAAATAGTAGCGAGTCTTCTCCTCAACAAGGCACTATGATGAGGCGCTCTTGAAAAAAACAAGTTTAAAATGGTAGTTGGGCGGTCTCAGGTACGCGCCTTTCACTCAACATAGTTACTTGTGAGTTCAAGACCTCTGCGTAAAAGAGGAGGGACCCGTATGTTCAAAAAAGCAATTCTAATTGTCCTGGTGTTGTTGATGATACCTGCCATGGTGCTCTCTCAAGGTATCACAACGGCATCTTTGAACGGGACCGTAACAACCCAATCCGGTGAGCCGCTATTTGGAGCAAATGTGGTTGCGGTCCACGAACCGAGCGGTTCGACTTTTGGTGCGGCCTCCCGGAGCAATGGCCGTTTCAATATACCGGGGGTTCGGGTTGGCGGTCCTTACACTGTAACCGTCAGCTATATTGGCTACCAAACTGAAAAACAAGAGGATATTTTCCTCAGTTTAGGCGCCGACATCAAGATTGGTTTTGTCATGCTCGAGCAAGCGATTGAGCTCCCTACTGTAATCGTAACGGTAGCGGAAAGAAATGCTATTTTGACTGCTTCAAACGTGGGAACGGCTACGAATGTGACGACTGCGCAAATCGAACGTTTACCTACCATGCAACGCACCATTGATGACTTTACCCGGTTAACGCCGCAAGTAAACGGCCAAAGTGTGGCTGGAAAAAATTCCAAATTCAACAATTTCCAGGTGGATGGCGCAGTTCTCAATGACGCCTTTGGCCTCTCGACCAGGCCGGGAGAGGGCGCCGGCCAGCAACCCATAAGTCTTGACGCCATACAGGAGTTCAACGTTGAGATTGCACCGTACGATGTGCGTTCCGGCGGTTTCGCTGGCGGCCTCATCAATGCCATCACCCGCAGCGGCGACAATCAATTCAGGGGTTCAGGCTATTTTTTTGGTAGAAATCAAGATTTTATCAATAATGAGGTCGTTGGTGTAGAGCAACCACTCGATGATTTCGATGAGGTTCAGGCTGGCTTCAGGTTTAGCGGCCCAATTGTGCAAAACAAAGCTTTTTTCTTTGTGAATGCTGACATCACACGACGCGATGATCCCAATTTTGCGGCCATCAACGATCCGACTGCACCGATCAATTTTCCGGTCCCGGAGTCAGACATACTAGGAATCATCGATATCAGCAAAAATCAATATGGCTATGACCCGGGTGGCTTCGACCCATTTACGGAAGAAACCGATGGCATTAAACTTTTCGCGCGCGCCGATATCAACCTTTCTACCCGCCACCGCTTGACGCTGCGTCATAGTTTAGTCGATGGCCAGCGGGATTCCGGACTATCGCGCAACAGTCGCAGCTTTACGCTTGAAAGTGGCCAATTTGTTCGTGAAAGCACGACGAATCAGACGGTCGCTCAGTTGAACAGCACGTTTGGCAATAACATCGCTAATGAAGCCAGACTGGCGTTTACCGGTATTCGTCAGAGGACAAGCTCCCCGTTCGGCGCGTTTCCTCACGTAGTGGTGGATGTTGGTCCTGGCCGCGTGAGATTGGGTCCGGATGGATTCTCACAAGACACCGCGCTCAGCCAGGACATTTTCGAAGTTACCAATAACCTGATGGCCTTCACCGGGGATCACACCATTACTGTGGGGACACACAACGAATTTATTCACTTTAATAACTTTTTCATCCAGGACTTCTTCGGTAGCTATGTCTTCGACAGTATCGATGATTTCGCGGCCGGAAGACCGTCGCAATACCGCTTGAGCGTTTCGAAAACCGATAATCCGCGACAGAGCGCCAAATGGGATTTGATTCAGCTTGGCTTCTATGCCCAGGACGAGTGTAAACCGACGCCGAAACTAAACCTGACCGTTGGGCTGCGTGCAGATATACTAATCGTGCCAGACGATCCACTTCGCAACGATCTGTTTGCGAGCCAGTTTCCGGGATTTCACACCGACCAGGTACCCAACGGTAAGACCTCCTGGTCGCCGCGTTTCGGGTTTAACTACGATCTGACCGGCAATCGCACCACCCAGATCCGCGGCGGCGGCGGAATTTTTGCGGGCACGCCACCAGCGGTATGGCTCTCAAACCAATATAGCAATACGGGTGTCAATTTGTTCCGTATATTCGTAACAGGTGATGCAACTCCGGACTTTTCAGCAGATCCGAACAATCAGCCGGTAATCGGGGATCCCAGTGAACCTCAGACAACCGCCATCGAGTTGACGGATCCCGACTTTAAGATGCCGCAGGTATTCCGCTCAAACGTCGCTATCGATCGACAAATGCCGTTTGGTCTGGTGGGGACCCTGGAATTCCTGTATTCTAAAAATATCAACGAGGTGCTTTTCCGCAACATCCTCATCGGTGATTTTGGCGCACCCTTGGGGTCAACCCCTGACGGTCGGCCGGATTACGGCGGTCAAAGAGTAAGCTCAGATTTCACCCGGGTGATTGTCCTGGAGAATACCAGCAAAGGCTATCAATGGATGCTCACGGCTCAGATTCAGACGCCGCCAAACCAGGGACCTTTGAAAAACCTGTTGGGCGGCCTTTCTTATACCTTAATGGACGGGCGTGATGTCAATAGCGGTAGATCGGCTGCGGCTCTCTCTGCCTGGCGATTCAACGAAACCGACGACCCGAA
>JBHHWX010000634.1:0-3397 GCA_046756745.1 bacterium
AGGGAGAAGAAAAATGGACTGGCTCAAACATCTAACACTTGCTAAAATCGAATTCACCATACAAGCGACCGAGCCGCTGCATCTGCCGCAGTATAAAGGCTCGACCTTTCGCGGCGCATTTGGCGCTATCTTTAAAAATGTTGTTTGTATTAAAGACGACAAAGAGTGCGGGTCGTGTATTTTGACCAAAAACTGTTCCTACCACTACATTTTCGAAACCCCGAACTCCGATAAATTTCCCTGGTTTGCCAGTCCTAAACTGCCGCATCCCTACATTTTAGAGCCGCCGCCGGAAACACGCGAACGTTTTGAGCCGGGAGAACAGCTCAAGTTTAATTTGGTGCTCGTGGGCAAGGCTATCGATTATCTGCCGTACTTTATCTTCGTATTCGACGACATGGGTCGCCGCGGCGGACTCGGAAAGTACCGCAAAGACGGCTTCGGACGCTTCGGGCTGGTGGAAGTATGTGATGATCTGGCTGCGGGGAGGAAACTCTATGATGGCCATGAAAAAGTGTTGCTACAAACTCCAACGATTTTAACAGGCGAGGAACTGCTCCACGCGCATGAAAGGCCACGGGGCGACCGTTTGATTCTCAACTTTGTGACGCCTACCCGTATCAAACACCAGGGCGAATACATCCTGTTAAAGCGCAATTCCTCGCTCAAAGCAGAAACCTTATTACAGAATCTCTACCGCCGCGCATTTCTCATGACATTTGGACACTGCCATGAAAACTCAGAACCGTTCCGGGCGCCGAGCTTTTGCGATATTCAAACCGAAGAAATGGATTTGCGCTGGCAGGACTGGAAGCGTTATTCCAATCGTCAACAACGCAAACACTATTTCGGAGGTTTTGTAGGAAGCGTTGCGCTCAAAGGCGTCCTAAGCCCCTGGTTGCCGTTGTTGAAAGCTGGCCAGTACCTACATGCCGGCAGCGCGGCTTCATTCGGGCTGGGAAAATTTGAAGTAAAATGGTAAAAAGGAAAATGGAAAATAGTAAGGGGGGGTGGCGGGCTCTTCACCCTTCACCCTTCACTTTTTTTAAAACAAGGAGAGAGATATGATCTGGCTCACGACTATCGGCCAAAAACCCATTGCTGCGGTGAATACCCTGTGGGCGGCATTACGGGAGGAAAAGATCGGCGCTATTGAAAAAATAGTTGTTTTCTACTCTGAGGATATGAAGCGAGAGCTTTTGACCTTCACAGGTTGGGCCGAGTGCTTATTTACAGAATACCAAAAGCAACAGCCTAAATTGCAAACCGTGCCCTTTCCCACCCATGATATTAAGGCCTTCAGAACACTTATCAAGCGAACAATTAGTAAAATTGAGGCAAAGATTCTCATGGATATGACTTCTGGGCGTAAAGCGATGTCAGCTCTCATGCTGCTTATTGGGGACTTGTTTCCAGGCAAGGTTGAAAAAGTGTACTATTCCTTTTTAACGGATGACGACTACATGAATTTCCTTTATCCTACAATTCCGCTCGACGTCACACAACTGCATAATTTAACGGAGTAAGGATACTTTTTACCATTTACCTGAAGGAGGGCAATCATGACTCACACGCAAGCGAATGCCGAGCTTATTGATGTGTATCGTTTGATGACGCTGCTCAACGAGATGTACCGGTCCGGGCAGAAAGAATTTGTTCTCTTTGTTCCCTACCTCAAAGAGCCGTTTTTTTCGGTACGTTTGATTCCGGAAGCTCATGATGGTAAGAAGTCCGTGGTGGGTATTCTGGTTCGATTTCAAGAATATCGGCAGCGTATATCTCAGGGGCGATCCGGAGGCGTCGCACGTGAAATTCCCGACTACAACACTTTGCAAATCTTGCTGGTACAGTCGGGTATTGTCGAATACCCGAATTTCACAGATTTCCTTGCCCTCTTGCACGAAATGTGCCAACGGGATTTTCATAAAGGAGACCGTCCGGTGTTTATGGGACTGGATACGAATTTATTTCGCGATCTTTTTTATAGCGCGCATTTTCACACTCTCGATCGTATCCCGCATAACAAGATTGGTTTTTCTGTCAGCCCGAACGTCAAAGATGAGCTCAGTTTTGACAAGAGAAAGTATAAAAACCGGGATTTAAAAACATTATCAGACTTGTGCGTGGATTCTCAATTCAGATATGTCGTCGAGGATTTCTTCAATCAGTCTTGTTTGTACGACCGGCTGTGCCGGCTCGGATGGGTAGAGCTGGAAAAGGCAAAGCTCATCCATTGGATTGAGCTCCTGCCTGAACTAGACGAGCGGGAGTTGGAAAAGAGTCCGGATTTGAACATCATTAAGACTTATAAATTCGCCGCCGCAGAGAGAAATGTCGATATTCTGCTTCTGAGTCGAGACGACGGCTTTATCGGCCACGCTCAAGGCATCCCAGGCATTGTGACGTTTCAGATAGAAACCCCGGTTTTCACGGGCAGCACATATCGTGTTGCAAAGTGGCGTCATATTTGTCAGCTTATTTATCTCTCGGCAGTCGTGTGTGGTGCGGTACGCCTGCAGGGAGCACGAGATGCTTTTCTCTTTCAAGGGATCTGGAAAGGGAAAAAATCCAGCGACTGGAACCGCGAGCGTATTAAAATTGCGGCGCTCTCGCAATCTTCAAAAGTATTTGTCCAGTGCCAGAAAGCCTGGCGCGTTTTGGATGCTATGGGGTGAAGATTGGTGAGTGTGGAGAGGAGAGAGGTGAGAGGTGAGAGGCCCTCCACCCTCTACCCTCTACCCTCTACCCTCTACCCTCTACCCTCTACCCTCTACCCTTCACCCTTCACGCATTACTTCACGCTCTATATCAAAGTGACGGATACAATTCAAAATTCATTAAAACAAGGAGAAGCGCGATGGCTGTGAAAGATTTTACCGAGCTGGATTCTTATCAAATTGCCTTCGCTGCGGCGATGCGGATTTTTGAGATTACGAAATCCTTTCCTAAGGAAGAAAGATATTCCTTGACCGACCAGATTCGGCGGTCTTCTCGTTCCGTTTGTGCCAATATTGCTGAGAGTTGGCGAAAGCGCAGATATCAAGCGGCTTTCGTCAGTAAACTCAATGATGCCGAAACCGAGGCCGCTGAAACACAGGTCTGGTTGGATTTTTCGTATCAATGTCAGTATATGAACGCCGACGATTACAAAAATTTACGCAGTGAGTATGACCGTGTTTTGGGTAAATTAACCAATATGATAGCAAATTCCGGGAGTTGGCTCCTCCGTGTAAAGGATGACTTTGCATCGTATGGAACGGTTGACGAAGGTGAGAGTTGAGAGGTGAGAGTTGAGAGGGGAGAGAGGGGAGGGGAGAGAGGGGAGAGGTGAGGGGAGAGAGGGGAGAGGAGTGGGCACTGAGAGAAGACCTCTCCACTCTCCACCCTCTACCCTCCA
>JBHHWX010000635.1:0-3394 GCA_046756745.1 bacterium
TCTGCCAGGGCTTTGAAAATTTTGACCGCTTGTGTAGAGAACTGTTGCATTTGTTATTTAATATTTCAATAATTGTTGAAGTGTTTAACAATAATATAAATTTCTTAGAAATGCAAGTAAATTTTTCTTGACAGATTAAACTTTTAATCCTATATTCTGACCGCTTTTTCACCATGCTAAACTATTTTTTATGTTATTGAACATTTATTCAGGTGGCCGCCATGCTCCAACACATTGATTGGGACCTTCCAAGAAAGGAACGTGAAAAACTGTACAGACGCCGTGAGATTCTTTTAGCGGCTCTGAAAGTCTTTGCGGAAAAGGGCTACGAACACGCGAACGTGGAAGAAATAGCCGAAACGGCTGAATTCAGTAAGGGCGCGTTGTACAATTATTTTGCCAACAAAGAGGAGATGTTCATCGCACTCCTTGACGAGGGGTTTGCGGATTTTGAACGTATCGTTATGGAAGGGTTCGATAATGACCTGCCTTTGAGAGAAAAAATCAAAAGGTTTACAAGTGGCGCTTTGGAGTATTTTGAACAGAACCCGGATTACTTGACGCTTATTTTTAAAGAGAACCTGCAACTGAAAATCAAACTTGTCAGCAGCTTCCGCGAACGGTTTGCCCATAAGCGTCAGAAGTTGGTGGACATTATGATGGCGCCGTTACAGGAAGCCATAAAAAGAGGAGCAATAAGAAATATTGATGCCACCCAATTAGTGGAAGTCTTTTGGAATATTATTTTTGCTTTTTTACTGCACAGCCGCTGCAGTGAGAACAAGGCACGCATAGCGGACGATGTTGACGCTATTCTAACCATCTTCTTTGACGGCATTGAATTGCAATAGGTGTTGAAATTGAAAGGGTGCAAAATGTTTGGAATAAACAAACAATGGATATTATGGATAACAATTCTAGTCACTGCGAGGGCAGAATTGGTTTTCGGTCAGACTGCTGACGATCTCGTTGTTTTAGACGTCGAGCAAGCTGTTGAATTGGCTTTGCAGCTCAATCCCAATCTAAAGATCGCCAGAGACAACGAGGATATCGCAGAAGCGCAGATCCGTGAAATTTCTGCCGGCGCCCTCCCCCGCATTTCTCTCACCAGCAACTATACAAGGAATATCAGCAGGCCGGCCTTTTTCTTCAAGATTGGAGAAGAGGTGCAGAAGATCGAGATCGGTGAGAACAATTCCTATGTCGGAAATATTCAATTTGAACAAACGATCTTTCAAAGCGGCCAATTTGGCGTGCGTAAGGCTCGCAAAATAGCCAATCTGTTTTCCGAGACCAGCCGGGAGGGCACGAAATCGACTAAAAATCAGGTCATTTTGAATGTCCGGCGAACTTTTTACACGGTCTTGCTGAGTCAGCAAGTGGTCGAAGTTTTCCGGGAAACGTTGGCTCAGACCGAGGCGCATTTTGACAACGTGAAGAAGAAATATGAACAAGGTGTGGCTGCCGAATTTGACCTCTTGCGATCAGAAGTCAACAGGTCCGAGGCGCAAGCAGGCCTGATCGAAACCCAGAACAACCTGAAGTTAGCGAAGTCAGCCTTGAAAAATGCCATCGGACTTCCTTTAGACAAACCGCTGAATGTGAGCGGGGCCCTGCAATACCAACCTGTCCCAGACGAAGAAGTCAGAAGAATATCGCAGGACGCCCTGAGACTGCGCCCGGAGATGAAGCAGCTCAATCTACAATTAGAAATGGCTGACCTTAACATCTCCATCCAGAAAGGCCAGCATTTGCCTACCCTGTCTCTGGTCAGCAATTACCAGCTCCAGGGACAGTCATCGGACTTGCAATTCGGGGCAACTGAACGCAGCACGAGTTTCACCACGGGTTTAAAGCTGCGTTTCGATATTTTTAACGGGTTTGCCACCAGCGCACGCATTCAAAAAGCACAGGCGGAGGCAAACGGAATACTGCATCAAATAGACAATATCAGCCAACTTATCAAGCTGGAAATTGAGCAAGCGACCTTGCGCATGAAAGATGCGCAGGAACGAATCGCCGCCCGGCAAAAGAGCGTGCAGCAAGCGCAAAAAGCGCATGCCATTGCTGAAGTCCGGTACGACAACGGCGTCGGCACCCAACTGGAGCTTTTTGACGCCCGCTTGGCTTTAAATCGCACGAAAACAAATTACTTGCAAGCCATTTACGATTACAACATCGCCCTGTCTGAATGGCAAAAGGCGGTTGGAATCATTCAATAACACGTTTGGAGAGTGATGATGAAAAAAATATTCGGTATCGTTCTACTTGTCCTTTTATTTGGGGTGATCGGTTACCGGGTGATCACCCACGGTGAGGAACCGGCGATCAAAGATATAGATGCTTATCAGGAAGAGTTGGGAATTCCGGTAGAAATTGAAACAGTGCAGCGCGCCGACTTAACCATTTCGAGACATTTTACGGGAACGATTGAAGGCGAACAGCAGGCCGACGCCATCGCCAACACAACTCAAAAAATTGCTTCGATTCCGGTTAAAGTCGGAGACGAAGTCAAAGAGGGTCAAATCGTGGCAGAGCTTGACTTTGATATCGCCAGCGCCAGGTCCTTGCGCTACCGGCAATCCAAAGCCAGCCTTGAAGACGCCAAACGGGATTACCAAAGGATGAGCTCGCTTTTTGAAAGCGGCGCTGTTTCAGAACAGGCCCTGGATAAAGCAAAAATGGCGCTTGAAATCGCGACCCGGAATTTCGATGCCGCCAGCAAATTGGTGAAAATTGAGGCGCCGCTCTCAGGCACCGTGACACATATCTACTATAAAGCAGGAAAGACGGTAACTACCGGGAGACCGGTCATGCGCATCGCAGAACTGAACCAGGTTCTCATTGAAATCGACATCAACGAAACGGAAATTGCCGGCATTGAAAACGGACAGGAGGTGATGGTTTCCGTGCCTGCCTATCCGAACAAAACCATTCATGGCGTGCTGGAAGATTTGTCGCTATCAGCCGACCCATTTACCCGCTCCTTCAAGGCGTGGGTGCGCCTGCAAAACCCGGAGCGGCGCCTCAGACCGGGTATGTTTGCAAAAGTCGCCGTCCGGGTGACCTCCAAAGAAAATGTGTTGACGATCTCCAAAGACGCGATTATCGAAAACGATAACAAAGAGAGGGTCTATGTGGTCACTCGAGATCAGGTGGCTGAATTACGGGAAATTCAACCCGGTCAGACCAGCGCAAATCGAGTGGAAGTGCTTTCCGGGTTGCAAGAGAGCGAGCGCGTCGTTGTCCTCGGTCACAATAAATTACAGCCCGGGAGAAAAGTCAACATCGTCAAATGACTTTCGCGGGAACTATTCAGGCGTGAGAAGCATCGGAGTACAAAACTTTAGTTTTGCACTGTTTCAATGAAAGCCGCAACGCTAAAGCGTTGCAC
>JBHHWX010000636.1:0-3393 GCA_046756745.1 bacterium
GTGAATTTGCCGACCTTGAGGTCGATCAAAACCAGACACCGCAGCCGGCGGTGGTAAAAGACCAGGTCCACGCGGTACCATTCATTTCCTATTCGCAGGCGCTTCTGACGGGAGATAAAGCAGAAATCGGCGCCCAGCTCCAGAAGGAAGCGCTCCAGGTGGTGGATGAGGGCTTCCTCGAAATCGCTTTCGGAGTATTCGTCCTTGAGCCCCAGAAACTCCAGGATGTAAGGGTCTCTTATTTCATCTTCCGGGGTGACAGCGTCTTCCGGTTTGGGAACAGCGCCCTTTCTGAGCATGGCGGCCTTGTTATGGGAAAGAAGCGTGCGCTCGTAATACTGAGATGAAATCTGGCGGTCGAGCTGGCGGACCGACCAGCCCCCGTGCAGGGCCTCGAATTCATAGAAAGCCCGCGCTTCCGAGTTTTTCATGGACATCAATCGAACATACGTAGACCAGGGAAGGGGGAAGAGCCCGACCAGATTCCGAATGTCGAATTCGGCAGACAGGGTCTGCGGTTTTTGGGATGATTTGGAAAGTTTATTTTTGGGATGAGATTTCGCAGACAGCGTCTGCGGAATTGGCCATTCCAGATAAAACATTCGCATATGCTGAAGATTCCTTTCGGAAAACCCGCGCCTGAATCGTCTCGACAAATCCATTGACAGTTGCTTGAGCAACGCCTGACCGTATCCCGCCCGCACTTTCCCATGTTGTTCAAATTCTACGATCCGGCGGCCGATTTCCCAATACGTTGCAGTCAAAATCGCATTGACCGACCGGGCGGCCTGTCGCCGGGATTCTTCCAGCAGTTGAGCAATATCGTCCAGCAGGGAGATATATTCCCCAGGAGTTGACTGCATCGATGTTTTCGTCTGCTTCTTCATTCATCGTTCCACGTTCAGCGTTGATTGAGTTATAGTAATAAAAGTAGATTAATTTTGCAAGAGGAAAGGACGGGGCCAGTAGGCAATTGGCAGTAAGCAGTAGATTACTATCTTCTTTGATACTTCTCAGGGTGTTGAATCATATGTCCATCGCCAGCTTAAAAGCTTTCTGATAAACACCCAAGTCTTTAAAATTATGCTCCCTGCCATTGCCCATTGCCTACTGCCCACTGCATACTGCCAACTGCCAACTGCCAACTGCTTACTGTCAACTGTCAACCACAACCGTTTCCGTTCGTCTCAAAACCTGCTCCTTCACCAACTCAACGTCTTCGGGCGTCACCCGGCGACGCTTCTCCTCGATGATCCGGTTGATAACATTAACGCAAAATTTCTGAATGATGTAAGGCTTGCATTCGCTGTATGTGATGACTTTGTTAATCGCAGCCTCGTCGTAACTGAATATACCGGCGACCGGCTCTGTGATCAACCTGACGGCGTCCTCACTTTCAAACGGCGGCACTTCGATCTCCTCGAAGAAATTGTACCAGGGACTGCCTTCACTTTCCCAGGTTTTCTTCAGATAAGCCCCGGACATGATTGCGGCCAGATTTTCGGCAAACGTTTTCATAAACACACTGCGTAATTTCTGATTCACTTGCTCGCTGTATTTATTCAGCTCGTCGACTTCATCGATGAGGAGAACCAACTTGACTTTCTTTTCGGTTTGTGCGCTCAACCGTTCAATGAGTTTTTTCAAATCATGGGAAAAATCGCGGCCGGAATAATCCCCTCCCTTTGCATCCAATCTGAAAGAGATCCGGTCCTTGAGTTTCGGCTTGCAGATTTCCAGAATTTCTTCCATCAGAGTATGGAAAAAACGCTTCTCAGACGTGCCTTGCAGGTCGATCATGACCGGGATGAAATCGTAATCCGGGTCATCCAGTTTTTCCAAACGATATTTCAACTGGTGTTGCAGCGTGGTTTTACCGATCCGGCGCGGCCCGTAAACCATCATACTGTTGTTGTGCAAGCTGTTCAGGATGCGCTTAATCAGTTTCTCGCGTCCGAAAAACATTTCGCGTTTGCGGATGGGTGAACCGGCGATGTACGGATTGTATTTGTTGACGATGGCGATGCGATATTTCACGATTTTGGTCACGAAGAAAATAGCGATGCTGAGCAGAAAAATTGCAGCGACAGAAACGGCAAAAGCCGTTGTTTGATAAATGGCCGGCATCCGGATCACCGTGACCCGGTCTAACGCTCGATGACGCGTCGAATCGACGTCGAACGCGCTGAGGACGATTTGGTTCTCACCCATCTGCAACGGCACTTTTCCTAAAAAGGAAAAGCTTTTCGCATCGTCGATGGCGCCGGGACGCATGCTCAAAACCTCCTTACTGTTGACCGTCACAACAACGTAATCAATGCCCTGATCGTCCACGACCCGGCCGGACAACGTCACTTGACTCGAACGGGTTTCCGACAACGGCTCTGTGGGTGAGCTTAAAGCAAAAACAGGCTCCGTGGTTTCGCGGATAAACGTGGTGTCCTGAATGACCTGCGGGACTTGTTTGTCAGGCAAATTCAAACGTTCCATTTCAGAAAGCGTCTTGCTGATCATCCCCGTGGCCAAACTCAATTCCGGATCGAGTTGTTTTGCAGCCCTAAATTCTTGCAGAGCTTGTTCGTATTCGCCAAGCAAAAAATAGTCGAGCCCTTTATGAAATCTTTCTTGGGTTTTGCTTCCTGGTTCCGCTTGTTTAGGTTGGAAAGCCGGCTTTTGCCGGCCTTTTTGAATCGATCTCTCAAGTGTGAGAAGCGCCTTGTCCTGCGGGCGCTGTTCTCTTAATTGCTTCACGAGGATCAACGCCTGGTCATCATTCCCCTGCTCGAGGTAGGCATCCAAAATAGCGAGCTGGCTTTCAATCTCCTCCGACGCCGATTGGGAAGCCTGGCCTTGGCTTTCGGATTGCAACAATTGCCGGGACATCCGGATGAGGGTCACAAGCCTGGCTTGATGCGGCGTTTTGTTAATCGCGCCAGCCTGCCGTGCTTTTTGAAAACTCTCCAATGCCAAGTCGTATTTTCCGGCAAAAAAATAAGCCTGTCCTAAGTAAAAATAGGGAAGATATTCCACTAATTGCAGATTCGAAGTGGTCGCCTGGCGGTCGGGTTTTGACCTGAGCTTTAAGGCGCTTTGGAATTTGCTGATCGCCTCATCCCAGTGATCGAGCTCCAATGCCAATTTTCCTTCGTTGTAGGTTTCGTCCCATTCATCGGCGATGAGTGGATTCGAGAGGAAAGCAACAGTGATGAGAATGGATGAGATGTAATGTCGTTTCATTGTTACAAGCGGCAGAGCCGCACAATTTCAAAAATATGCAAAAAGAATCAAATTCATAACAAATAAACGATGTCAAAATAATTATAGTCAAAATGATTAAAAAAAAGTTTTGACTATAATCCGTACTACAAGCCGGCAACACCGTGTTTTGTTAGC
>JBHHWX010000637.1:0-3391 GCA_046756745.1 bacterium
TCCCCGCCGAGCGGGAGCGTCAGACAAACGCCTGATCTCGTTTGCGAAGGCGTTTCCGATCGTCAAAGCAAACAACTGCTAAAGGATAAATGAATGAAACTCACATCAGAAACCAATGAGCAAGCGACAAAAATACCAACTTCATTAGTCTGGTCAGTTATCGTCATCTGTATTATCCCCACCATTCTGAACCTCTTCGGCCTGGATTTCGGGAGCCACAGCGAGCCTTTCCCATGGCACAAAGCGACCGAGTTGGCAGCGCACGTTCGTCTGGATTTCACATTTGCTTCATTATCGGGCGCCTTTACCCACACGCTTCTGGAGTGGAGCGCTTTTTGTGCAGCAATTTTCACCGTTCTTTTAGCATTCCTGCATTATCGTATCAAACGCGATGTGACCACACTCGTGATCGGGATCGCTTTAGTTTGCGCTGGCACCATGGATGCATTTCACACGTTAGCTGCTAATCGTCTTATCCATGCCGTCGCTGATAACCGGAATCTGGTGCCTTTTACCTGGGCTATTTGTCGACTTTTCAATGCCCTGATTATGATTGTGGGAGTCGGAATTTTACTGGTAAGAACTTCCAAAAAGCGGAAAGGTAATTTTAGCTTCGTTTTTACCATAAGTTTAATCTTCGGATTTGTCGCCTATGCTACGATTCATATTTGTGCAACGAACAGCAATCTTCCACAAACCATGTTTCCAAATTCTGTTATTATCAGGCCCTACGATGTCGCGCCCCTTGTCTTGTTCCTCTTTGCCGGAGTTTACGTATTCAGTCGCTTGCATCAAAAGGAGCCGAGCCTCTTCTCTCATGCGCTGGTCATAAGTATTGTTCCCCAGATTTTCACTCAAGTTCACATGGCTTTTGGCTCCATGGCTCTTTTTGATAACAATTTCAACATTGCCCATTTTCTCAAAATCATTGCCTACATAATACCGCTTATGGGTTTGAGTCTGGACTACATTCGTACCTATCGTATAGAGGAAAGCACACAAATAGAATTACGTAATGCCAATCGGAAACTTGTGGAAAACTTAAAGCTATTAAAGACCAATGAAAACGATCTGCGACAGAGTGAAAGCAAATATCGTGCTTTGTTCAATCAAATAGCCGATCCTATCTTTATATTTGACAAGAAATCAAACCGCTTTCTTGATTGGAATCTTGCGGTACACAGAATCTATGGGTATACAAAGGATGAGTTGAGAGCCATGACTCCCTTTCAGCTTCATCCTCCGGATGAATTATCCAAAGTGAAACAAAATATAAATCGTAAGAATATTAGCAAAGCGAATTCTTACACCCACGTCACCAAAAGTGGACAATTCATCGACGTTGAAATCCTTTCCGATGAAATTGAGATCCTGGGCCGCGAGGCTTGGATCAGCATTGTTCGTGATATTACAGAGCGCAAGCAGGCAGCCGTGGAATTGCAAAAAGCCAAAGAAGCTGCTGAAGCCGCCAACCTGGCCAAAAGTGAATTCTTAGCGAACATGAGTCATGAAATTCGTACCCCTTTAAATGCCATTATTGGAATGACCGAACTGACTCTTGATACCGAGCTCAACTCAGAGCAACGCGGCTTTCTCAATGTGGTACAGGCTTCTTCCGAGGGACTGCTAGGTTTAATTAACGATATCCTCGATTTTTCCAAAATCGAAGCCGGACAGATGGATCTCGAGAGCATCGATTTTAATCTGCAAGAGGTGGTTGAGGGAGCAGCCGAAATATTTAGTATTCGAACAGATGCAAAAGGCCTCGAGCTTCTCTGTTATGTAGAGCCTCAGTTACCTCGTTGGGTCGTAGGGGATCCGACACGACTGCGGCAGATCCTGGTCAACCTGCTCGGTAACGCCATCAAATTTACTGAAACAGGCGAAATCGCGATCGAATGTCGATTGGGGAATGGGGATTTCGGAATGCAGAATGCGGAATGCAGAATGGGGAATGGGGAATGCAGAGTGAGGAATGCGGAAAATGCAATCAACAACCCGAAATCCGAAATCCGCACTCTCAACTCTCAACTCTCAACTCCGCACTCCACACTCCGCACTCCGAATTCGGTTGAGCTGCATTTTGCTGTTCGCGACACCGGTATTGGGATTTCTAAGGAAAATGTAAAGAAGATATTCCAAAAGTTCTCTCAGGAGGATACGTCCACAACCCGTAAATTCGGCGGTACAGGTCTTGGTCTCAATATCTCTAAATCGCTGGTTGAGCTTATGGGTGGGGAGATGTGGGTAGAAAGCCAAAAGGGCCAGGGCAGCTCGTTTGAGTTTCGACTGACCTTGCCGGTTGGCAAGGGGCAGTCGGAATCGCGACATTATTCGTATCCTGATTTTCAGGAACTGACCATCCTGTTGGTCGATGACAACAAGACCAATCGCTTTATTTTAAGGAAAACCTTAACGGCCTGGGGGTTTCAGGTGAAAGAGGCGGCGAGCGGTCCGCAGGCGCTGTCTCTCTTAACGGAGAGCAAAACAGCGATCCAATTAGCCATCCTCGATCAGCAGATGCCAGGAATGGACGGGCTTGTGTTGGCACAAAAAATCAGAGAAAAACCGCAATGGGCTGATATAAAAATAATTATGCTTTCATCCGTGGGAAGTATGGATCTCGAGCTGAAGCAAAAGTTGGATATTTCTAAGTATGTCACCAAACCTGCGAGGCAATCGAAATTGTTCGATAGTCTCATGGAGGTTTTGCGATATAAAAACGCCGCCGCCGTTCAAAGTGTCAAAGTGGTCACACCGGAAGAGGCAAATACCAAAATCGTTCAACACAGAATTTTACTGGTTGAAGACAACCTGGACAATCAGAAATTAGCCAAAAAGATATTGCAGAAAGCCGGCTATATTGTAGACTTGGCCGAGAATGGCCAATTCGCCGTAGAGGCGGTTGCACGGTTTCGCTACGATCTGATTCTCATGGATATTCAGATGCCGGTCATGGATGGCTTTGCAGCTACACAAGAGATCCGGGCATTGGAACGGCGCCAAAAAGAGGAAAGGATTCCTATTATCGCCCTTACGGCCCATGCGCTGCACGGTTACCGTGAGAAATGTCTGCAGCATGACATGGACGACTATATCACCAAACCGATCAAGAAAAAAAATCTGTTCGAAATTATCGAAAAATGGCTGGATCCACGCCCGGCTATTTTGGTAGTCGACGACTCTGTGGATAATCGTAATTTGATTAAGAATTATCTTAAAAAGGAAGGCGAATACCGGTTGGTTTTTGCCCATAATGGCCAGGAAGCTGTGGATATTTTTCAGAGGCGAACCGTTTCTTTAATTTTGATGGATATGGAGATGCCGGTGATGGATGGCTATGAGGCGACGAGAACCATTCGTACTCTCGAGGGCGGCGCAACCGTGCCGA